>JBIKWL010000180.1:0-9193 GCA_044356335.1 Candidatus Sericytochromatia bacterium | reverse complement strand
AGGTTTGGATCTGGTGGTATGGATTTTCGAGGCGTTTGCTGCAGGCCAGTTCGTGGGCCTCTGTGAGCAGGGCTTCAGCGGCTTCAAAGGATTTTTGTTTGATTTGCACTTCGGCCAAACGGTAAAGTGCGGGCAAGAGTTGATCGGTTTCACTTTGGCGGCTGAGTTCGACGGCCGCGGCAAAACAGGCAGCGGCATCATCCAGATGCAGGCGCTGCTCGGCGATCATGCCTTCGAGAATTTTGCCACTGGCCTGCTGGTGGGGGTTTTTCATGCGCTCGCCCAGGGCCACCACTTTGTGGGCGTAGCGCTCACCTTCGGCAATGTCCCCGTATTCAATGGCGGCAAAGGCCAAACAGACCTGAAAGCGGTTTTCGTGTTGGATCGGTCGGCCCATTTTTTTGATCAGGGCAAATATTTCGTCAGAAACAGCCCGAATTGCAGGGTAGCGACCGGTTAAGCTGTTGCGCACGACCTCGGGATAATACGACCAAAAGACCAGGTCGAGGAAGTCATAGCGCTGCCCGATCTCGAGTGGAATGGCCGCATAGTCGTCTTTGCCCACAGGTTCACCGAGCCAGGCGATGGCATCTTCGCGAATAAAGCTGCAAAAGGCATAGGCCCAGATCAATTGGCGGTGCAGGCTTTCAAAATTCTGTTTGAGAATCGTGGCCGCTTCTTCCATCTCTTGCACCAGCTGGCGAAACTCACCCCGCGTCAGGCGGGCATTGAGACAGCCAAAGAGGACCAGGCCATAAGGCACGCTGCCGGGGGTCAGTCGAGGCAGCAGGGCCTCGGCTTTGGCCAGGGCCTTGGTGTTTTGGCCAATCATGGTATAACTCGAGATCAAAATGCTCTCAAATTCAATTTGCTTTTCGAGTGGCACTTCGCGGTCTTGCAGGCTTTCGATCAGCTTTTCGCAGGTCTCAGCGCAGATAAAGGGTTGAATCATATAACTGACCCAGGCCAATTTGCGCCGGTGTTGTTCGAGCAATTCCGTCTGTTCGGGCAGGCCAAAGAGTTTTTCTAAGAGGGCAATGCCTTCATGCATCAGCAAGGTGGCTTCCATACGCACGGGGGCGGCTTCACCTGCTTCGATCAAATAGCGCGAGGCTTTGACTTTGTCTTGGCCGTTTTTGAAGTGATAAGCCAAGACCGAGACCGCTTCGCCGCGTTCTTCGAGCCATTGGCCAATCTTTTGGTGAACCGGACGTTTGCGGCTGTCTTCGAGCGAGCTGTAAAGTGTTTCGCGCACACGGTCGTGGGGAAAGAGAAAGACATCCCCTTCGCGCAACAAAAACTGGCGTTCGATCAGTTCTTCGACCAGGGCAAAAAGATTGTCGCTTTCGCTGCCACAGAGGTGCTCGAGCAGGGGCAATTCAATCCGTTTGCCCACCACGGCAATCATTTCGATCAGGGCCACCGCTTCGGGGCTGAGGCGTTTGAGGCGGTGCTGGATCGTATCGCCAATCGAGGTCGGCAATTGCCATTCGGTATAGCTGTCGGGAATGATCCACTGCGCTTTTTCGCGGTAGATCAATTTTTCTTCCATCAAATAGCGCATCATTTCGCGAATGAAGAAGGCGTTCCCTGAAGTGGCCCCATAAAAATAGGGGATAAAGTCGGGTTTGTAATCGACATGCCGCAGCATTTTTTCGATTAGTTCAGCCACGTGTCCGGGGGCAAAGGGTTGAATCGTGAGCTGGGCGCTGGCCTGCTCTTCGATGGTTTGCCAGAGTGGGCTATTGGCGGGCAATTCATCATCGCGGAAGGAGCCCATGACCAAGACGCGGGCTTCACCCAATTCGCGAATCAAGAAGTTGAGCAGGTCGATTGAGGCCAAATCCGACCAGTGCAAATCGTCGACAAAGAGCACCAGCGATTTGAATTTTTTCTGGGCCGCGATGTCGCGCAGCCATTCAACCACGGTTTCGAACAGGGCAATTTTCTGGTTGCGGGGGTCAAAGTCAGCTTTGGGCTCAAAGCCTTGGTCAACAAGCCTCGGCAATAAATGCGCCAAGATCGGCCCGTATTTGACCAGGGCCAGCGGCGGTGTGATCGGAATCAGTTGGGTTAAGGCATTGACCACAGGCTCGTAGGCACTCATGCCCTGTTCGTTACAAATGCCCTGGGCAAAGGGAATTTCTGAGAGTTGGGAGTGGATCTTAAATTCTTCGATCAGGCGCGATTTACCCACACCGGCGGGGGCTGAGACAAAGATCGCTCTGGAGTTACCCGCATTGACTTCTGCCTGCAGGTCTTTGAGGGCCTTCAGCTCGCTGTCGCGGCCCACCAGCACATGGCTACTCAGATAGCTGCTGCGCTCTTCGTCACTTTCGAGGGCCTCTTTGAGCCCACTGGCAGCGGCTAAATCAATCAAGAGTTCGGCCGCATTGGGGTAGCGGTCGGCCTGGTCGCGGGCCATCATTTTGGCGACAATTTGCAGCAGGGCCTCGGGCAAATCGCTGCGGAAGGTTTTGAGCGGGGCCGGTTCGGAGTGAATGTGGGCCTTGAGTACCTCTAAAATGGTGGTGCCAATAAAGGGCTGAACGCCAGCCAATAGCTCATAAGCGACCACACCCAGAGAGTAGATATCCGAGCTTTCGTTGATGACCCCGCGCTGGGGCACTTCAGGCGGCATATATGCCACCGTGCCCGTCAGCTGGCCATTGCTGCGGTTGCCCAGCGGTTGCATCAGACCAAAGTCCATCAGCTTGAGCGTGCCATCTTCGCGGATGCGCAGGTTTTCGGGCTTGATATCGCTGTGCACGAGCAGACGGGAGTGAATAAAGCCCAGGGCTTTGGTGGCCTGAATCAAGACCCGGTAAGCCGTGGTCGCATCGATTCGGCTCAGCTCCGACAATTCTTGGCCGGGCACCAGCTCCATCGTAAAATAAGGGGCCTGATCGTCGAGTACGCCGTACTCGTAGACATGAATAATATGCGGGTGGCGCAGGCGGCTCATATACCAGAATTCTTGTTTGAACTGCAAAAAAGCCTCTTCGGAGGCAATTTTGCGCGAAAGAATTTTCAGGGCAGATTCTCGTTGGGTGAGCGTGTCACGGACCCGAAAGACTTGGCCCATGCCCCCTTCACCCAACAATCCCAAATCCTGGTAGCGGTTGTCGATAACACGTTCTGACATATTCACTCCTGTCAGCTTATTATAGCAGGGAGCGTAAAAACTCGGGTTTAGCCCGTGGATATAAGCTCCACCAAGCGAAGCTTGGTCAGACCTTCAGTAGGGGATAATTTAGAGGGTCTGAGACGGCTTCAGGGAGCTTTCTTTTTCCAGACGATTTCATAGCCAAGTGCTTCGGCTATTTCTTGGGCCTCATTGTAGCGCAAGGAACCCCTGGTTAGCTTGTTGCTAAAATTTGACAAGCTGGAGCTAGTCCCAAATAGCTTTGTGAGACGCTCAACAAGCTCCTTCATGGTGAAACCTTCTCTCACCATCAATGACTTTACCTGTTCTTCGATACCAATTAGCATGTTTAACCTCTGTTTACATTATACTTTAAAGCAAATATTTTCTCAATTCAGTGCAAAAAATCACATAAAAGCACTTGCTTTATTATGCTAAAAAGCATATAGTTATATTATAAAGAAAAAGGGGGTGAAGCAAATGACCGTCGACATCAAACCCAGCCAAGGCAAATGGTGGGTCATTGCTCACTTGCCCAGCGGCAAGGCTCACGATAGCTTTGACACCCAAGCTGAGGCTTTAGATTTTGCTCTCAGTTTCTATGGTGGTCAAGTCGTCTCCATGATGGAGGCAGCGGCATGATTGCATTTCTTCTCAAAGGGTACACTTCTCGTATGATTTTAGAGGCCCTTGGGGTCCGCGCAGAGTTCCCCAAAGTGACGTATTTGCGTTCACTGTGGACAAGCTCATACTTTGTGAGTACCGTTGGGGCCTCAGTTGTTGGCAACGCCAGGAGCCTTACAACTGAGGACAGCATAGATAACGTCAGTTCTGAAACTGAGCGCAGATACATTGAGGGGTACAATACCAGATGAGAAGAAAGAAAACTGAATCAGAAGCCCCAAAGGCATCAATGGTCAGAGCCTTCAAGTACAAGGCTGTTGTGAGCCAAACAACAGCCGCTCATGCAGAACAATGGTTGTGGCGCTGTCAGCAGCTCTACAATCTGGCCCTCGAACAGCGGATTTTGGCCTATAGACAGTTTGGGGTGAGACTCAATTACCATGACCAATCCGCTGAACTGCCCGCTTTTAAAAAAGAGTTTCCGGCTTTTGCCCAGGTGGGCTCTCAGGTTTTGCAAGACGTTTTGGAGCGCCTTGAGAAAGCTTTTCAACACTTCTACGGCAAGCGTAAAAAAGGGGAAAAAGGTGGCTTTCCACGCTTCAAAGCCCGTTCACGCTATGACACGTTCACCCTCAAAATAGCAGGGTGGAAGCTGGAAGAAAACTATCTGACCATCTCGAAAGTGGGTATTTTCAAGCTCATTCTGTCACGCCCCATTGAAGGGCAGATTAAAACTGTTTCCATCCATCGGGACGGCTGTGGCGATTGGTGGGTATGCTTTTCCTGTATTGTGGATGCCCATGAGTATTCTGAGCCCATCAAAGGAGTCGTCGGGATAGACGTTGGGCTGAAGCATTTCTGTGTGGATTCAGACCCGGATAGTGAGCCCATTGCCAACCCGCGCTACTACCGCAAGCTCAAGGCAAAATTGCGCAGGCAACAGCGAGTGGTGTCTCGCAGAAAGAAGGACTCAAATCGCAGGAGAAAGGCAGTCAAGCGACTGGCTAAAACCCATCGTCAGATTGCCAATATGCGCTTGGACTTCCTGCACAAAGTAGCCAATCACTACGTTTTAAACTATTCACAAATCCATGTGGAAGCTCTGAAGATAAAGAATATGGTCAAGAATCGTCATTTAAGCATGTCGATTCAAGATGCAAGCTGGGGTCTCTTTTTTGAGTTGTTGGAGTACAAAGCGGAAGAAGCTGGTCGCCAACTGGTCAAAGTAAACCCAAGAGGAACCAGCCAAAAGTGTTCAGGTTGCGGTGAAATCGTGCCCAAGACCTTGGCTGTAAGGATTCACAGTTGCAAGGCCTGCGGGCTCGAAATTGACCGTGATGAGAACGCGGCAAGAAACATCAAGGCAGGGTAGACCTGCGAACTGGGGCCGGGCTGGCCCTTCAGGCGCTAACGTAGACCATAAGGTCAAGCGTAGCCTGAGAATCTCCGACCTTTACGTTGGGGAGTGTCAAACCGTGGCTCGGGCGTGAGTGCAGTCACAGCAGAAAATGGCGACAGGCAGTATAGTCGAGTATAGGGCAAAGCCGAAGCCTGTCATTTCTCTGAAAAAAGGAAGAATCATGCATATCCTGGCAATTGAGATCGAGCGCAGCAATCCTGACTACAGTTTCTGTGGGACGCTGCATTTTTGTGATCGGAATGATCGTTTTGGGATCCTTTTGTGGACAGTGGAATGCGAAGGCAGTACCCGTGTGGACGTGGCGTTTGTGAATGGCGACCGCGATGACTGGGCCGAAGTGGCCCAAGAAAATGCCCACTATCTTTCAGATAATTTGATTCTGGCAATAGCCCGGCGTCAGCCTTTGCCTGCGCTGAGCGGCTCTCCGGTGGACCTTCCACCTGTGAACGCACCTTTGGTCTCCTGACTCTCTGGGAATTTGGTCTTGGGGGAAGCAATGCGCTTCCCTCATTTTTATTTTTTGGACTTCAATTTCCCTTGCTTGAGTACATCAAAACAGACCTGCCTGCGTTGGCGCAGACCCAAGGCCATATTTTTTAAGGCTTCGGGCTCGCGCGCTTGCAGGGCTTTGCCCAGGGCTTTTGGGAGGGCCTGCCACTCCAAGCGGGTAGGCAGCCAGATCAGCACAGGCAAAAACCATTTTACCCACCTCAATGCCTGCCCATAACCCTGCCGTTGCACATCTTGACCCAAAAGGGCATAAAGCACCTGTTTGTCGAGCGGGCTAAAACAGCTCAGCCAATCTTGTCTGAGGGGATGTGTCGCTGAAAATCCCTGTATTTTCTGATGGGCCCGCCGGTCGCCCCAGTATTCGAGCCCATTAAAACTGCTTTGCAAAAGGCAGGGATGCCATTCAATCTTCAGCCATTGGGCCAGTTTTTTCAATTCCTGTTCAGGGGCACTGTGCAGTTTTTCCAAGCACATTTCGTAAAGGGGAGGCTGGTAGTGAGCTTGCAGTTCTTTCCAGCCGACCAATTGGTGTTCGTAATAGCTGGCATAAGCGCCATCCAAGACCATATCCAGGTAATCATAATCAGGTTGAATTTCTGCTTGGTGGCCTACCCGCCGGTCATCGCGGCACATGCGCAAATGCGAAAAAAAAGCCCGCATCGGTTCGCGGGCCATCCCCAAGACACGGGTCTGGGGAAAGTCCCGAAATAGCCCTGTGGTACTGGGATTGAGCGAGGGCCGATGCAATTGGTAGGCGATCAGGTGTTTCTCGGAAATATCCAGCCCCTGGGCCATTTCATAGGCATAGTGCAAAAGAATAAAAAAGATCTTGCTGTTGATTTCCACCCCGCCTGAAAAAAAGCTCTGAATCAGCCAGACAAAAGCCTCTTTAAAGTTGGCAATATCGACCTGGAGAACCGTATTTTGTTCGGGGCCCAATTGATCGAGACAGCAGGTACTGGAGTCGGGCTGGGCATAAAACAAACTGGAGAAATACGTGCAGAACATATTCAAAAAGTCATTGAGGTCAAAGGGAATCTGTTTTTCTACCAAAACCCGCAAGAATTCTGTCCAAAACTCGTAAAAGCGCATCAAGACCGTCGCGGGGGTCGAAAGTACTTCGGGGTGTCTGTCCAAGAGGCTTTGCAAAAAAACCGAACCGCTGCGCCCCCAATAGACAAAAATCGCCATTTCTGTTTCCATCAGGGCAGTCAACGACAGCACCTGCTGGAGCTGAAGGGCCTTTAAGAGGGCCGCTCGCAAGCCGTGGGATTGTTTTGCTGAAGCCAGTGTATCTGCCATGGCCTGCCAGTCTTGGGCCGTGGCAGGCAAGGCCGCTACAGGCAAGTCAACCCAGAGGGGATGTTCAGAAACCGGCCCCTGTGCGTGTGTCGCGCTCCAAACCGGCAGATCCATGGCCAGGGCCATGATTGCCTGTTGCAATCCCAATTCAGGGGTGCCAGTCAAACAGAGACAACCTTGAGCGGCCTGCAAAAAACCAGGCCAATGGCGCAGAGGCTGAACATGCAATTCCAGCGCAGGCAGGGGCTGGGGGGCCGCTTCCAGCAGGGCGCAGATCCCTTGCAAGAGGGCCGGGGGTTGGGGCGAACACACAATTTTCCAGCGCCAAGCCTGGGCAAAAGGGGGGGCTGCTCGGGCCAAGGCCAAAAGGGCGGCCAATTCAGACTCCCAGTTCAAGGGGGTTAACAGGCAGACCAAGGTAACCGCGGGGCCAGACTCTTTTGGGAAAGCCTGCGCAGGCAATAGCGCGGGATTAAAAAAATGGGGAATTGTGCGTGGGTGCATTCGCCGCTTAAATCTCTCGGCCAAAAAGAGCCATGAATGAGATTTTCCAGCGATCCAAAAGATTGAGCAGGGTATCTTCGCAGGCTTTTTGATCTCGGCTTTTCAACGCTTTTTCAAAGGCTTTGAACTCCAAACGGGTGGGCATAAAGATCAGCAAAGGCAATAGCGTTTTGACAAAGAGAAAGGGAGCATCATAACCTTGCCGTTTGAGATCGTCAGCCAGCAGGGCGGAGAGCACTTCCCGATCGAGAAAACTAAACTGGTCTTCCCAGTCTTGAGAGAGGGGATGACTTTGCGAAAATCCTTGCAATTTTTGATGGGCACGGCTGTCGCCCCAATAAGCCAAACCATTGAATGTGCTCTCCAATAGGCAGGAATGCCAGGTAATCCCCAACCACTCAGCCAATTGGCGCATTTGGTTTTCGGGATTTTGGTGTAAGTTTTCCAAAGCGACTTCGCGCAGGGGGGGATCGTAGCGGGTTTGAAGCGCTTTCCACCCCATCAGTTGATGTTGGTAATAACCCAGATAAGAGCCGTCAAAGACCATATCTTCGTAAGTATAATCAGGGCGTGGGGGTTGATACTGACCTGCCCGTGTATCTTCAAGGAACATGCGTAGATGTGAGTATAAACCGCGTATGGGCTCACGAACCATTCCCAAGACACGGGCCTGGGGAAAATCTTGAAACAGCCCCTGTGTGGCTGAATTCAGATAGGGCCGATGCAATTGGTAAGCAATCAAATGTTTCTCAGAAATATCCAGCCCCTGTGCCAATTCATAGGCATAATGCAGCAATAAAATAAAGGTTTTACTGGTTATTTCCAGATCCCCTGGAAAAAAAGTCTGAGCCAACAAAGTAAACGCCTCTTTAAAGGCCGTACTGTCGACACTTAAAACGGTGTTTTGCTCAGGCCCGAGCCGATCAAGGTGACAATTGCTCTGGTCCGGAGAGGCATAAAAGAGCGAGGGAAAAGCCTCAATAAAGACATTTAAAAGGTCATTCAGTTCAAAAGACCGCTTGGTTTGCATGAGATGTTTTAAGATTTGCGGCCAGATTTCATAAAAGCGCATTAATACGGTGCTGGGCGTAGATAAAATTTCGGGGTGGCGATCGAAAAGGCTCTGCAAAAAGACAGAACCACTGCGTCCCCAAAATAAAAAGATCAGCATCTCGGTTGCTTGTAAATTTTGTAAAGAGAGGATCCGCGTTAAGTCAAGGGATTTTAACAGCGCACTTCGGAGAGCGAATTGGGGAGTCAAAAAGCATTCTTCAAGAACACGGGGCCTTTCTGCCCTGGCGCTGGGCCAATAGCGCAGCGGCAGAGAGCTTAAAAAAGGATCAAAAGTCTCTTGCTCTGGTAGCAAAAAAGGTTTCTCCATGGCCAAAGCCATGGCGGCCTGAGTCTGACAGCTATTTAAATCGCGACTAAAACTGATGCAGCCCACTGCCCCAGCAACCAGACTTGCCCACTGCTGGACAGGCAAACTTTCTAACACCAAAAGAGGGCCAAAAGACTTAGCTTGGTTCAATTGTGATTGAACGCTCTGAATCAAACTTGGCGAGAGCCTTGGCAGGAGAATTTTCCAGACAGTGGGTAGATGGGGAGGCCATTCGGCGGATGCCAGTTCTTGCAATTCACTCAATTCACGATTGAGATCTTCCGGATTGAGTAGGCAGAGCAAATAG
>JBIKWL010000036.1:0-41582 GCA_044356335.1 Candidatus Sericytochromatia bacterium | reverse complement strand
GTCTTTTCTGACCGTTCTGTTCTTGTAGCAGCCGTCAGAACTGGCTTACGACAATTTCAACATTTTGTTGCAAAGCCTGAGGCCTTATGACACAATGACTTTCCATTTATTTTCTGGTAGTGATTTAATGGTAAGAGTCAACGCCAACCCTATGAAAAACGAAAAACAAAAAACCATCCACAAAGCCCATCTGCCGCAAAAAATCTGCCCAGTCTGCCAACGGCCGTTCAGCTGGCGAAAAAAGTGGCAGCACGTTTGGGAAGAAGTGCGCTATTGTTCCGCGCGCTGCCGGAGCCAGGCATGACCCTGATCCAAATGCTGTTTTTCGTCCAGCTGGCATCCACGGGTTTTATGACCGGTCTGATCTGGTTTGTCCAGATTGTTCATTACCCTTTGTTCAGCCGTGTCCCAGATGAGGCTTTCAGGTCTTATGAACAGGCCCATACAGTGTTGACGGGACGGGTCGTAGCTGTTCCGATGCTGCTCGAGGCCTTGAGCACCGTCGCTTTGTTCGCTCTGGCTCCGACTTATCCCCATTCCTGGGTAAGCGGAATCGGCCTAGGCCTGCTGGGACTGATCTGGCTGTCGACGGCGGCCTTGCAAATGCCCTGTCACCAGGGGCTCAGTCGAGGCTTTATGCCTCATTTGCATCGTCGCCTTGTGCTCAGCAATTGGATTCGCACCCTGTCCTGGAGCCTTCGGGCATTGCTCCTGTTAAGCGCGTTGAGGCTGCCTTGAGGGCGCTTACTGGTTTTGCGGGCCCTTGCTCTGGGCGCGAGCTGCCGATAACCTTTCTCAGGCCTGCCGTCTGGCCCTTCTATACAGTTATCAAGTCCCTTGCCGCTAAGACCGCCGTTTCAAATAGCCCTGCCGCTGTGCCTCGGGCAATTTTTCAATCGCGTACCGCAGCATCGTACGCGGCAAGTGCGCCGCCCAGGTGTCTAAAAAGTCCAAGAGCACTTGCAAATCGCGTTTGCCAATTTCCCGCAACATCCAACCATTGGCTTTTTGCATCAAATCATGCATGGGCTTGCCAGTTTTGAGTTGGACTTCACAGAGTTGCAAAGTCAGCTCATAGCGGTCCTTGCGGATTTGGGCAAAGGTCGCCATGACCGCAATCCGTCGCTCCCAAAGTGTCTCAGACCCAATCCAGTTCCAGAGAAGTCTTTCTTCTACCGGGTTTCGCCAAATCCAATCCCCCAGCGTACCCGGCACAATCACATCGACCAGATCCCAATTGTTCATGGCCTTGATATGTTGGAGCAAAAAATCAATGCAGATCTGCCGCATTTCAGCTGTGCGTGACCGTTTGTATTGCAACTGCACGATCAGCAGTGCGGCCATGCGCTCTTCGTGGTACTCACTGCTCAGCAAAGGTGCCAATTGCAGGAGCGCTGTCTCTCTGTTTGCTTGCGCCCAGGTGCGCAGAACCGGCATTTTGATGCCCAGAAAATGATCCCCCTCGCCATATTGGCCGGGGCCCGTCTTAAAAAAACGGCTGTATTGTTGGGCCTGTTCAGGGTAGGCCAGCGCGCGCAACGTGGTTTGAAGGGAGTTCATGGGTATCATCTCCACTGCTTTTCTCAACAGTTTTTCTCAACTGCTTTGTGTTTATCCGTTTCTCAATCAGGAAGTTCGCTTTCATCTCCCAAACGTTTATTGTCTGCGTTTTTATTGTCTACGTTTGGGAGATGTGGAAATTTAGATTTGAGCGAACATCTGGGCAAGTGTGCCTTGATGCTGCTCATTCCAAGTTTTCATGTCCACCTGGAAGATGGCGTCTTCTTCAGCATTTTTCGGTGCTTTTGGCAGGCCATTTTCTTTGAAAAAACGCAACATATCTTTGATGATTGGAGAATCCAAACGGGGATCCTGCATCATGCTGCTCTCTAATGCGCCCGTAAAATTGACCCGATCGTTGTCTTTGGGTTTCATCAGGGCATTGATCAAACGGGTCGTTGGCGTTTCGCCCAGTGCCGAGTTTTCTGTATCCAGAACTGTGCCTTCCCCCTGGCCAAACTCTTTGATTTTTCTTTCTGACTGATAGGTGAATTTTTGATTAAACAGATCGATACTTTTGGCATCTCCTGTCAATAACTCAATCGCCAATACACCGATGGCCCAATTGTCTGCTTTGGTGCTGAGGGTTTGTGAACCCATACCTTGGCTGTTGTATTGGCTAAATAAACGATCATATTCGGGTCTGTTCTTGTTGAAATTTTCTAAATCTTCTTCATATTTGGTTAAATCAATCTTGTATTGTGCCAATGCCTGTTGTTCTGATGGAGTGGGATTTGAAGCATCTACGGGCGCTTTCGGTTTGGTGGGGCTTGATCCAGGGTCAAAGAAGCCATGGTTTTCGCGGATATAATCATTGATGGTTGCTTTGGCTTCTGCCACCATGGTTTTTTCGCTGACTAAGCGTTCGGGAGATTTAAACAGGGGGTTATCGGCGGTTTCTGATTTGGCTGTCATTATTTTTTCTGATCCGACGCCAGACATGCCAAAGTCTGTAATTTTGGGTTCGAAATCTCCCCCCAAAAGACAATTGTCTAATTTAAGATCAAAGTGAAAAGTTCCTTGGCTTTCCATATGCTGTGCACCGGAGAGTACACCTTTGAGAATGGCTGAACCCAAAAGCAATCTCTGTTCATGCGAAATCGCGCCCGCCTCTTCTAAGCCATTGAGCTGCCGCATAAAGCCACGCAGATTGCCTCCATCTGCAAATTCTTGCACCATGATCAGTTGATCCGTTTGGGTTTTGAGCACACCTTCAAAGCCGATAATATTGGCGTGTCCCGTTCTACCCAAAATCTCTTTGTGGGCAGTGATTTCATTCAGTTCTTCGTTTCTCAATTCTTCAGGATCTTTGTCCTCTTTGATACTCGAAATTTTGACAGCCACACATTTCCCTGTTTCAAGATCTTGATACCGAAAGACATTGGCAAACCCACCTTTATCCAAAAACTTGGGCTCACCATAGCTCTTGCCATTGAGCTGAAATGTGGCGGGTACCTCAATATTATTCACGGTCAGCGTCACTGGACTGACATCATTTTGAATGCTCTGCATAGCCCCCTTAAATAAGGTATCAAGCACCTGAGGGCTGCTTATCCCCATCACTTGGCCCAGTTTTAACTTGATCTGGGAATGGGTGCGCAAAGTAAGATCTTGACGCAAATCGGGGTTTTGCTCAAGCACCTGTGCCAATTTTGATTGCATACCTGCTAATCTGTCTGCCAATTGGCCTGGATTTGCAGAAGGCGGAGCTGATTGAAATCCTGATTCAATGCCAGAGACAATGGCGTCTATGAATTGATTCTTTTTCTTGGAAAGTTGATCGAGATCCTGGTTATCGTAGCCTTTGATATCGCTCACCATTCTTTGCACCAAAACCTGCAACTCGGCATGGGATTTGCTTTGCAGAATAATGGCCAAATCGTTGCCTGAACCCAGATCTTCGATCCATTTTTGCGCCATTTGCTGGGTTTCTTGATTGACCTTGGCGATATTTGTTTTTGCGTTAAAAACAGAACTCCCTGCTTTATCGAGATTGTGCAGGGCGGGCGCAAAAACAGCTTTGAGTTGGCTTTCAATTTGTCCGTCTCTTTGACCGGCTTGCAAGCCGGCTGAGAAGAGCTTCAAATCTGTTTTTAGGTCTTCGCTCAAGAGGGGAGAATAATCCACATTGACAGACACGCGCTGAATATCTGGCTGAGTGACACGTTCTGTTTTGGATAAGACCTGCAAATCATGTTTGTGATCGCGGTATTCTTGCTGGGCTGATGCCAACCCCGTTTTTTCGACCGTGGTCGTCGCTTTGAGCTCTGCGCTTTGTAAAGCTGTTAATAAGTTATTGGGTTTGGGGATGCTCTCACTGTGTTCGAGCATGCTTGAGTTGGGGGTCTGTTCAATCGCTTGATGTAATTCCTCCCGCGTTTGGTCTATATCAATGGGAGCAGAGTCTGTGCTCTTTTATTTAAAGGCCTCAGGGTTGGGTACCTGAACCGGATTTTGAATCTGGTCGTTTTGCAGCGGTGGGGGGGGAGACGGTTGCTTTGACTGTTGTTTGAGGAGTCAAAGAATTAGGCTGATTGACTTGCATTTCATTCACCATCATTATTTTTTGAAAAGACGACTAAAGAAAAGAATTTCTGGTAAAATTACGTATTTAATTCATTTGAAAAATATAACATTGACTGTACAAAATTGTCTATGTCTTGCAGTCAACTTGGGGGAATCACCTGGGTACCTAAGCACATGAGGGCACATTCCCCGCTCCATCTTAAAAACAAGAAAACAAGGGTTTGTCTTTCGGGCCCGTTCTGAAATGACCCCTGCCTGTCATTTTCGCTCTCATTTTGTCTAAAGACAAGCGCAGATCAATGCCATAGCCACCAGATTAAGTTTGTGTTAAACTACTTCGCAGGTGGAGAAGGTTGAACAAACCTCTCGCGTAATTTGGTTCCTGTAGTGCTATGTTCCACCACATCAAGGTACTCCCCCGCAGGTTGCGAAAATCTTTTTTCATCACATCTCTTTAAAAAGATGTGTTGAGATGGAATGTTTCAAGTAAATCAGTCACAGCCTTTTCTGTTGTTTTTATCTGCAAAAGCAACCTTAGGCCATAGGAAAGGAAATTATATCCATGCAAAGACCTTACGAAGTGATGTATATTCTGGATTCGCGTCTTGACGAAGAAGGCCAGAAGAAAATCAACACACGTGTCAACGAAACCATCGCCAAAATCGGTGGCAAAATTGAAAAATCCGAATCCCTCGGTCGCAAAAAATTGGCGTACCCCATCAAAAAGCAGAATGATGGGCTGTATATGCTGACACATTTTGAGACCGACAGCCAGTCGCTGGACGAACTTCAGCGGGTCATGGGGATCACGGATGGATTAATCCGGCATCTGATCGTTCGCAGAGATGAGTCTTAACTACGTCATTCTTTCGGGCCATTTGGTCCAAGACAGTGAAATTCGCTACACCGTTTCTGGAAAAGCGGTGCTCGAGTTTAATCTGGCCTTGGTTGATACCCATCAGCCAGACCAGACACATACGATTCGGGTGATTAATCGCCGCGAAAGCAGCCCTGAACTTCAGCGGCAGCTGCGCAAAGGAACGAATGTGATTGTCGAAGGCCAAATCCAAAAACGAAAGTCTGAAGTCTCCGGCATTAAACGGATGCAGCCGGAAATCCAACTTGAATCCCTGAGCATATTAGGCTCAACCCATATGAAAGGAACAGCATTATGAGCAGACCCTATGATGAAACCCCGCGCAGCTCCTCCGAAGGGGGAGAAACTCCCGCAGCTGAGCGCCCAGCCTATAACGCCGATCGTCCCTCCTACCAAGGTGGTGGCGACCGCCCCTCTTACCAGGGCGGCGGAGATCGCCCCCCTTACCAAGGTGGTGGCCGTCCTTATACTCCCGGCGGTGGCGACCGTCCTTATACCCCCGGTGGTGGTGGTGACCGTCCTTCTTACCAAGGTGGTGGCCGTCCTTATACTCCCGGTGGTGGTGGCGACCGTCCTCCTTACCAAGGTGGCGGAGATCGTCCCCAGGGTGATCGTCCTCCCTACCAGGGTGGTGGCGACCGTCCCGCTTATGGCGGCGGCGGAGATCGTCCCTCTTATGGTGGCGGACGCCGTTCATTCGGTGGTGGCCAAGGCGGCGGCGGTGGCCGTTCGTTTGGTGGTCGTGGTGGCGGCGGTCCCCGTCGTCGTCGTCAAAAAGTGTCCAAATTTGATGAATGGGGCATTGAAACGATTGACTTTAAAGACGTTGAGCGTTTGAAAGAGTTTTTGAGCGAGCACGCCAAAATCCTTTCTCGCCGCGTTACTGGCAGTCGCGCCAAGCACCAACGTCAATTGACCCGCGCAATCAAACGCGCCCGTCACATGGCTCTTTTGCCCTACGTTGGCAAAATCGAAAAACACAGATAGGTATTTGCGCTGCTCAAGTAGCGTGAAACCGCGGGCTCCCCGGCATTGATGTCGGGGAGCTTGTTTTTTTAGGCCGCGATTGCGCGAAATTCGTCGGCCAAAAGACCCATCACCAGCAGATCGATATATTGCCCCTGTTTAAACGCCGCTTGGCGCAACCTTCCCTCTTCGACAAAACCCAGACGCTGATAGAGTTTCAGGGCAGGCAGATTGTCAGAGCGAACCTGCAGCCAGATTCGGTGCAGGTTGAGATCGTCAAAGGCATGTTGCAAGCAAAGCTGGCTGGCCCGCAAACCAATTCCCTGGCCCCGTGCTGTGGCCTCGCCAATCAAAATGCTGAACTCCGCACTCCTGTGAACAGGGTGAATTTGCAAGAGTTGCACATTGCCAAGATGCCGATCACTGCCCTGCTCACAGATCGCCAAACGGACCTGCTGCGCACGGTGAGAAAGATAGGTTTCAAACCAACTCGCCTCAATCTCGGCATTGATAAAGCGAAAGGGCTCTCCCAAATGCGCGATCAAAGCGGAATCTTGTCGCCAAATCAGGGTTTGGGCCAAATCCGAGCGGGTCAGTTCACGCAGGTAAATCACGGGGTTGCCTCACAGACCAAAAACAGACTGGCGCAGAGCGTTGGGTGCTCCATGCCCAGAGCAAAACAGCCCTCCATAAAGGCCTCACTGATCAAAGGCGTGCCAATCAGCTGATCAAATTGAAAATTGGCCAGGGGCTTAAAAAAGATGCCGCCCCTTGCAATCACCTGCAATTGGGCAAGTCGGGCTTCGCGTTCGAGCGTATCTGCGAGATAAACCCGGCGGTGGCCGTGTTTGAGATCGGCCTCAGAAAGATCGGTTAAATGACTCAAGACCCCCATTTTGACGGCAATCTGGCGCGAAGGGGCGTTGCCGTTGGGCACCACCAAAAACAACCTGCCGCCAGGTGCCAATAAATGCCCGGCTTGTTTTAAAACCGCAACAGGATCGTCGAGGTGCTCCAAGACATGTAATAAAAAAATCGCATCGTAGCGATCTGTTGTGGTGTAGGTTTCAAACAGCGATTGCACAAATTTAACTTCAGGCCCGACCCGTGCTTGGGTGCAGGCAATAAATTGGCCTGCCGCTTCTACCACCGTGAGATCGGGGTAGAGCCCGGCCAAAAGAGAGGTAAACTCACCGTGCATGCAGCCCATTTCCAAAGCTTTGCCCGTTTTCAACCAGGGCCGCAGGCCGCGCAACATGTAGTGGCGCATGCGCTGATCAAAAGGCGAGAGATCATAATCATCAGCGATTTGATTGAGTTTTTCAAATTCCAGATCGACAAAACCGTCTGCAAATGAAGCCATTGAGTTACTCCCCATATTCTGGTTTAGCCCTGACCGGGCCTGTAAAAACGTAGCTCTGGCGGTGCATACCACTGCGCCAAAGAAGCGGGTACCCGTGAATAATAACCGAGTATTTGTTTTAGATAATCTGAGGGCTCCCCACTGCATTGTCCCAAATAGTCAAACTGGGGTTTGAGAAAGGGGCGACTGTAAGTCAGGGTGAGCCCCCTGCGCACAGCACTTGTTGTGTTGTGGCCAGCTGCGTGCCAGAGCCGGGAATCAAAGAGCAGCAGACTGCCCGCCTGGGCGCAAATTTGTTGGGCTTGGGCAAAGAAATGCGCTGGGCTGGGGGCAGATACCTGCCGATGTGAACCGCTCAAAAGCCAAGTGGCGCCGTTTTCGGGCAGAAAATCATCAAGCATAACCAAGAGGTTGAGCATCAGGCGAAAATCGGGAATAAACGTACGTTGGTCGCGGTGAATCTGATGCACATAGGCCGATCGTTCAGGCGGATTGGCCACCCCACCAAATGAGTTGAGAATATACGGTCCCTCCAGCAAGGTTTGCAGTTCGGCATCCAGCCAAGCTTGTTCCAGCAAGGTTTGAAAAGCTTGCCCTTGGCCCAGAAGATGGTGGGCAGTTCCTGGCAAGACCTGCCCCAAATTTTCCAATTGCAATTCGCCACAGTGGGCAATCGCCTGATCAAGGGCCTGACGCAGTTCGAGAATCAGGGGTTGAGGCAAGACCGAATCCAACAAGACCCAACCCTGGCTGTTAAACGTGTTTAGCAGTTCTGCATGTTCCATCATTTTCCCTTTCAGGTTTCGCCACGCGACGCATCACGCGACTCGCCACTGCGGTAAATCGGGAAATAGGTCCCTGTTTCTTTCCCTGCCAACTGGGCGTAGCGCTTAGCATTCAGAATTTTACCGCAAATCCAGACTGGGCGCTCCCGGTTGGCCCAGCCCCGTTTAAAAAAGCCCAATCCCGACTTGCCTTGGGCAGCAAGCGCGCTGACTTCGCCGCCGAGATCGAGCTGAGTCACCCCTTGCGCTTGAAACCATTCAATGGCAGCCATATAGAGGGCATACGGGGCTGAATGCAGATAACCCAGATCGGAACAGGCTGCCAAATGGCTATAAACCAGCCCCAACTCAGACTCCCAATACCAGAGATGCATGGCGACAATCTCAGCTTGGCACTTGGCGGCAAAGACCACAATCCCAGGCACCTGCAATTGCTGGGCAAAAGCCTGTTCAGAAAATCGCCTCAGTCCCTGAATCTGGTGCCGTTGGATCAGATGGGTATAAAGGGTATTCCAGCTCTTCAGCAGACTCTGTGGTTCAGACACCCTTTCGATCTCCAGGCTGCGCAACGCTTTTCGCGCATAATAGCGGTGGTGAGAACTGATCTGAAGCGGCTGAGAGAAGTCGATTCCCCAGTGGGCTTTAAACAGGCGGCAGCAATCGGGAAAGAGACTTGGCCAAAAATCTTTGTCCAAATCAGGGCCCAAGGGATCTGTCACGATCACCAAAGCAGGTGCATCATCAGTTGAGATCGAAGCCAGATCTGTTGGGAGCAGGAGGGGATTCAAACAGCGAAAAAAAGGATAGGGACCAGAGAAATCTATCTGCGAATGCTCAGAATCTGAAATCGCAGGTTCCTCAATTGTACGGGGAAGGGGGCGGCGCAAGAGCCAACCCTGGGCTTCGGGCAAAAAAACAGGCTCGCCAGCGGACGGGAGGGAGGCGAGATACAGGGGGTGCAAATAGCCCTTAAGTACACTCATAACAGGTGTGCTAACCTGTGTATTTCTGCGAGGATCTTTTCCATATCAGCTTCGTTATAGCGCTGATCACAGGGCAAAGCCAAGCTATTTTTGCTGAGCCTGTGACTTTCTGAAAAAGAAAGGGGTACGTGGCCCGCCAAAGGCCAATAGATCGGGCAATAGATCCGCTTGTCAGCCAAAGCACGCTGCAGAGCGTCGCGCTGCGGCACACAGAGAGCAAACGCCAAGGGCACCGTCTCCGGAGGCAGGGCAGGAAACAGGGCCCACTCAGCCAAATCAGCCAATAATCTTTGGTAGTTTTTACGCCGCTGAAAAGGGATCAGCGGGTCTCTCATCAGTGGCTTGAGCCGCCCTTGCGACTCGGCAGTCATGGCCCAGTCCCCGACGGGCTGTTCGGACTCTGCTTCGCGAAAAAGCCCAAACCACTCGGCCTGCAGCGCTGCGTTTTTTTGTCCCTGGGCCTCAAATTCCCGCCGCAGGACTTGGGCCTGATGCAGCTTTTGCCAGGCAGGGGGAGGCCGATTCTTTGGGGCAGGTTGCGGGGGCAAATCTGGCCCAATTAACAGGCCGCCATCACTCAGTCCCCCCCACTTTCGTGGGCTGTAAAGCAGGTAATCTTGAGCGTGGGTCGGTTTTAAATAGAGGGCCTGGGAGGCATCCAAGACAATCTTTGCCCCCCGCTCGCGGAGTTGCATTAACCAATTTGAATCAGGGGCAAACCCCAGGTAGGCAATGACCAAAACCATTTCACCCGGCAATATTTTTTCCAATAACTCGGATCTGGCAGGTTTCAATTGGCGATCGAGGGCATAATATGCCCAATTTTGACCAGAGGGCAATGCCATGAGCAGGTCAGGGCAGAGATAGGCAGGTAACCAGACTTTGGCAGGCTGCAGGTGTAGCAACAAGCGATTCAAGGCTGAACGGGCGTTAAAACTCAAAAATGCCCCTTCAAAACAGGGATTTATGGGGTCTGCATCAAATTGCGAAACAGAAGCGTCGGAAAGAGATGCGTCGGAAAGAGCAAAAACGCCACCCCACATGGCAAAGTACCCCTGATTTTTTGTCTATTATCTCACAAATGAAGGGGTTCAGGGCTTGTGAATAGCAAGCAGCCCCTGCAGAATGGTAACATGTTTAAAACAGGACCTAATCCGCGCTTAAATTTCCGCCCCAGAAGGGAAACGATGCACCATGGACGAGACCGAAGATCTGCTGGCCAGTTTAGACAGCACAGCACGACCACAGACACAGGAGGCTCCTCCCGCCACCCCTGATGGTCACAAAGCCCGCAATCAACGCTTTGAAGCACTTTTATTTTTGCTCCAGAGCAAAAAGCCCGATGTCCGGCAGCAAGCGGTTGAATTTTTGGGTGAAAGTGAAGACCCGCGAGCTGTGGAACCGGTCATGGCGCTGCTAAACGACCCCGAACCCGATGTCCGTCAACAGGTTGCCGCTGCCCTGGGAAAATTGGCCGACCCCCGCTCGCTCAGCCCGCTCTTAAACACCCTCGAAGATGAAAATTACCTTGTGCGGGCCACTGCTGTCGAAGCCATTGCACAACTCTCCACAGATCTGGAGAGCCCCCAAGTCCTGGAGATTCTCTGCCACCACTTGCACCAAGATTCTTCTTATTTGGTGCGGGCCACCCTTGCCGAGGTCTTGGGGGGCTTTCCTGGCGAGCGTTCCCGTGAAGCACTCACAACGGCACTTGAAGATCCCGATCGCTGGGTGCGGACCCAGGTCGCTCAAAGCCTCTCCCGGATTGACCCCGAAACCCGACTTTGGCCCCTGGTGTCTGAGTTAAATGCCGAAGATCTGACCGTGCGATTAAGTGCCGTTGAACGCATTGGGCGTTTGGGTGATAGCCGTGCCCTGCCCTTTTTAGAACATGTTTTACAATCCGATCTGGCCCCCGTGCGCGAGGCGGTGATCACAGCTTTGGGGCGATTACAAGACCCTCGGGCCATCGAGATTCTGATCCAGGCAGCGCTCTTGCCCGAAGGGGATCTGATGCGTGAAAAAATTCTGGTCTCGCTCAAATTATTGGGAGAAGAACAGGTCTTGCCCGCGTTAACGCGCGCCCTCGATTCCAACGATCTGGATACCCGCCAAAACGCGATTGAAATGTTACGCTATTTGCGCAGTCCCCTGGCCCTCAATGCACTTCAGCGGGCTTTGAGCCATGAAGATGAGTGGGTGAGAACCGTGGCCACAGTCGCATTGGGAGAATTGGATACCAGCCAAACGTACGCCCTGATTATTCCCATGCTCGCAGACAGCGAAGAGCGCGTGGTGCAAGCTGCGGCTGAAGCCTTGGCGCGCCAAGGCGATCCCCGTGCCATCCCCGCCTTGTTGGAGACGTTAAACTCGGGTAAACACTGGGCCCGAATGGTGGCAACACAGGCCCTGATCCACTTTCACACCCCAGAAGTCTTTGCGGCCATGCGTTTGGCCGCCCAAGATCCAGACGCCGATGTACGCGAATTGGCGGTCAGAGCCTTGGGTGCAGCCGAGGGAGAAGAAATTCCGGCCATTTTAATTGCCAGCTTGCAAGACCCCGAAGCCTGGGTACGCCAAGCCGCAGCACAGGTTTTGAGCGACCGAAGCGACCCCAGCGCGACATCTGCTTTGATTGCGACCTTGAAACAAGACGAAGATTTTATCGTCCGAACCTTGGCGGCTCAAGCCTTGGGACATATCAAAGGCGAAGCTGCATTTAATGCCCTGCTTGAAGCGTTACAGGATCAGGCATCGGGTGTTCGGCAGCGGGCAGCCATCGCTTTGGGCCTGCTCAAAGACACCCGTGCCTGTCAACCTCTGCTGGTGCTTTTAACAGACAAAGATCCCAAAGTTGTCCAAGCAGCTGTCGAAACCCTGGGTTTTTTGGGAGATCCCCAAGTGGCCACAGATATGCAACCACTTTTGGAACATCCCGAAGCCTGGGTGCGTTCAGCTGTGGTGCAAAGTTTGGGTCAATTACACCACCCTGATTCGTTACAAGGTCTGCTCAAGGCCCTGAATGACAGTGATGCCTGGGTAAAAACAGCCGCTGCTGAAGCGCTTGGGGCCATGCAAAGCCCTGAAATCATTGCTCCGCTGATCACTGTTTTACAGGATAACAACGACTTTTTGATGCGGGCTTTTGCCGCCGCTGGTTTGGGCAAACAGGGGGATGCCCGTGCCCTGATTCCTCTTCTCAATGCCCTTGAAGACAGTCACGAAAGTGTCAGGTTGGAGGCCGCCCAAGCCCTGGGTAAGCTACGTGACCCCCGTGCCCAGGCCGCTTTGCAAAGCCTGGTCCAAAATGAAACCGCAAGCCTGTCCCTCAAAAGCGCTGCACAAGCAGCTCTGAGCAAATTGCAAAATTAAGTCAACTATGTTTAAACACAGATTTTTGTTTGTAGGTCTGTCTCTCCTGCTGTGTCTATTTGGCCTGACAGGGCCTTTTGAAGGCCCATTTGGGCTTACTGCCGCCGAAGCGCGGGTCAGCTACCAGCTCAATCTGGAGCTCAATACAGATACGGCCAGCTTACAGGGTGAAGAATTTCTAACCTTGACCCACGAAGGTAAAGAACCCCTCAAAGAGCTGTTTTTTCGTTTGGATGCCAATACCCAAGCCCGAATGCAGGTCCGCGAGGTTTTAAGTGCCGACAAATTGGTTTTGCCAGGACGCCTCTACCGCTACAGCTATTTGGGCCGTGAAATTGAAGATCCCCTGCTCTACCAGGTCTTTTTGTCACAGCCGCTGGAGCCCGGTCAAGAACTCAAATTAACCATTCGCTATGTACTCGAACGTCTGCCTCAGATCAGCCGCTCATATTACCTGATCGACGATCCCCATCGCCTCGGTATGGGCAGTTGGTATCCGCGCTTGGTCACTTATCAGCAGGGGCAATGGCACCCCGAAATCTCCGAACTCTCTGATTACAGCGTCAGTGCGCGGGTCTTGGACAAACTCTTCGCGATCTCCCCGTTGGCCCCCGTCAGTCTCTCCAGCTCAGACCATACCTACCGCTACAGTGCTGAGCGCCAAAGTGGTTTGGATCTGATCTTTACCCCCGATCTGCTGCTGCGCACTGCGGATGTCGACGATGTACAATTGCGCTATTATTATCCCGGTAAAATGCAAAAATGGAGCAATGAGGCCCTGCAGATCACCGAAGAAATTCTGCGTTTTTTTAAACAGCGCTATGGGGTCTTTCCGGGCAAACGCCTAACGATTGTAGCCACCGAAGATGGCAAATACCCGGTGATTTCTTCGCAGCAATTGCTGATTCTGCGCAATAGTTTTGCCGAAGGCAAAGATGAGGCGCGCAGCCGTCAGCAACTGACTGAGTGGTTGGTCTACGGCATTGCCCAGCAATACTGGGGACAGCGCGTGCGCCAAAACCAGGAGTTTGTGCCTTGGGTGACTCAGGGTTTGGCCCTATATACCGGCCAGGTCTATATGCAACAAAAGCGCAAAGCCTACCTGCTCGGCGATCAAACTTCCGAAAACTATTTGCGCTCGGCCCGTCAGGGCTGGAATACCTCGCTACAAACCCCACGTCTGATTCTCGATCGGCAACCCCTGAATAGCTTTTCAGCGCTGGCTCAAGGCAAAGGTTATACGATATTCCGCATGCTGGACGTGCTGCTCGGCAAAAAAGTGCTCGAAAATCTCGAAGTGCAATTGCAAAAGCGCTATTTGCAAAAAGATCTGACTGTGCAAGACTTTCAGATTGAATTGGAAAAAATTGCGGGCAAAGACCTGCAGTGGTTCTTTCGCCAATGGGTCCAAGAGAGCCATGTGATTGACTATGCGATACAATCTTTGCAGGTCTCTGAGCGCGAGGGCAAATATACAGTGACGGTTACGGTCCAGCGCCTGGGTGAAGCGGTCATGCCGGTGTCAATTGCCTTGGTACTCAAGAGCGGAGAGGTGATCTTTCACCTTTGGGATGGCAGCAGCCGCTCTGAGCGGCTGAGCTTTGAAGTGCCTTCTGAAGTCAAAGAAGTTCGTCTCGACCCTTCAGGTGTGACCCCCGACGTGGACCGCAGCAACAACCGCTTTGTCAATCAAGGGAATTAAATTTGAGATGAAAAACCTGCGCAAAAACAACCAAACGAACAACCAAACAAACAATCCCCAACTCAAGACACTTCAAAGTCAACTTCAGGGGCCAGCCTCTGCTTGGGCCGACTTGTCTCCCAGTTCACAAACCGAGCTGTGTTTGCAATTTTTGGCACTGCCCCTGCTGCAAAAAGAGGGAGAAATTTCCCTGGCCGTGCGCCAGGTATTGGCCCCCTCAGCGGCAGATTTGGCACCCCAGGTCAGCCAACTCTACAGCGAAATGCCCCATCAATTTGCCAAGCTTCAAGACATATTGGACAAAACCGTGGCTTTGTTCTTGGTTTCTGAAGCAGATTAATCGTCTGGCGTTCCACTGATCACCCAACCCGCAAAGGATTCGGTAATCCGAAAGTTTTTACCCGTATAGCCCCTGGGAAAACGTTTGACGTAGTTTAAAAAGAGCAGAATCTCCCGCTCCGTGGCGTTCTCCATCACCGACTCCATCGGGATGCCTGCAAATAACCCGCTATCGGGTGTGGGCAGGCCCTTGGCTTTGATCGCCACCTCTTGAAAGGCTTTATGCACTTCAGCATAGACATGAGGTGCAATCACGTCTTCGCTGGCGGTTCTGCCGTATTTATCACGCAGTTTATCCAGGCTGTAGAGGGGCCGTTTGTGGTTATCACAAAAGACAATGTTTTTTTCGGCCAACTCCAAAAATGAGATTTTTTCGGGTTCTGGGGGAATTGCCGTTTTTGCCATTTTTGCCATTTCTGGCTGAGGCTCAGCGCTCGGGGGCACAGGCACAGGCTGAATCAATTGACGATCCGCCATTTTTTGATTCAGCTTTTGTAAAAAAAGTAGCACTGGGTACAAAACCGGAATCAGGCCGCCAAAAATCTTACCAAAGCGTTTGAAAAAGTGAGGGTAACGCTGAGCCACCAATTTGACTTTTTGTGAAGGGGTCAATTGCGGGTTAAGCATCCCCGTTTTAAACATGACTAGGCCTTCGGCGATCCCGACAATTTTATCTGCCATGCGCTCGAGATGTTCTTCACGTTTGAGGTTCTTTTCGGCTTTGAATGGAGCCGTGTTTGTGGCAGAGATTTTTGCAGGGCTTGTCGCAGAGATTTTTGAAGTTCGGGGCACTTGTGCAGGCGGTGTTTCAGGTTCTGTCTGCTGCTTGCTGGGGTAGTGAATGGTCGAACTCACGACCCCTGAGCGGGGCTTGATTTGTTCTTGAGCAAGTGAAGTGGCCTGCTCTAACTCTGATTGATTGTTTTCGTGAGGTTCTTGAGACGGACTCGCTTCGGGTTGACTTGCTTGAGATTGACTTTCCTGCAAATGCCCGCTTTTTCCGCTTTTCCCAGCGAGATCTGAGCCCGTTTTTAAAAACTCTGAGGCCCTGATTGTGCGTTTTTTTTCGTCTGAATCTGGAGAGTTGGATGTTGCCATAAGATTATTGTAACCGAGGCATTTCCATTTGACCGAACTCGCTCATCTGTTTAATAATGGAAACAAGATTCTGTCTAAAAAATACAATTTGGGAAAAAAGCATGGCTGACATCTCTGTCGAAAAATTACTCAGGGCCATTCCGTTTTTTGATCCCCTTGATGCCGAACAATTGGCAGCTTTAACCAAAGTTGGACAGGTGGTCAAAGCCGAAGGTGGCAGCCTGATTTTTTCCGAAGGCGATGATTCTGACTGCCTCTATGTCATCCTCTCTGGGCGGGTGAGAATTGAAGCCCGGAGTTTTGACGGTACAGATATCGCTCTTTCTATGCTTGGGGCAGGAGAATTTTTTGGTGAATCGGCTTTGACCGATGGCGAAAAGCGCACAGCCACAGTTACGGCTATCAATGGGTCTGAGTTTTTCACGCTCACACGCTCAGCATTTATGCACTTTCTCTCTCAATCCCCCATGTTGATTTCACATATCATCGCAGGCATCAGCCAAAAACTGCGCAGTGCCAATGAACAAACCCTGCAGCAATACCGGGAAAAACACGCCTTAGAACAATCCCTGGAACGCCAGCACGACCGTGTTGCGGCCCGCATGGTGACTGCCATTACCCACGAAATCCTCAAGCCCCTGACCATGATACATTCAATGTCGCAAATCCTCTCTCAGGATCTGCTCAAAGAGTACCTCGATACCCCAGTGGGAGATGGGCAAACGCTGCGCCAAATGCTGGATGCCACTCACCTGATTCAAAACCAGATGGGACATCTGCAAGAACTGTTAAATATCTTTCAGCATATGGGGCTCGAGTCGGTGCGAGAAAAACCAGAAACAGTGGTTCTGGATAAAACGATTCGGAATATTCTCGATCTCTACCGCATGGATCGGCACTCCCAGCTCAAAGTGAATGTTGATGTTCACTATGCCGCAGAGCAAAAAACCTGGGACGGTTTTCCCCGTCTGCTCACAGAGGTCTTACACCGGCTAATGGAAAATGCCGAGACCCATGCCTATCTCAATGCCGATGGCCCTGTCCAGATTTCACTCAAACCCACCCTGCTCGACAACCGTGCCGCTTTTGAACTGACAGTGTCGGACCAAGGTCTGGGTATGTCGCCAGAGGTGCTTTGTCGGGCCTGTGAGTTGTTTTACACCTCTGACCGCGAAGGGGGCCACATGGGCATCGGCTTGGCAATTGCAGAGACCCTGGTCACCCAAGCATTGCAGGGCAAGTTTTTAATTTCGTCCAATCCCGAAGAGGGCACCCAAATCATGATGATCTTGCCACGCAAGCGGCGCATTGTCTGGAGCGGTCAGCCGGGAGAAGAATAGCAAGTCGCAAGAAGCGCTTACGGTCAAAACATTAATAGTGAACGGCGCGGTAAAGGGGCAGAGGCATACTTTCGCGGCGGGTTCCGAGGGAGTGTTTGGCCTCTTTTTTGATACGGTCAAACCAGAGTACACCCGCCTGGTCGGTGATAATACCCAAATCCGCTTCGTTCATGTCTTTGAGGATCAAACCATCGTCGATGATTTTTTCGCCATCTTCGGTTACGGTCAGATAGCCCAAGGGGCCAATTGAGATTTCGCGGGTAGGGGCCTGATCCAAACGCTCCAATTCTTCTTTGGAACGTACCCGGCGGTAAACGACCTTCATCGGATCGGTGCTGGCCTGTGGATCTGGCACATAGGCTTGGCGGTATTTTTCGCCCTTGTCGTTTTGACGCACAGTCATAAAACTGCCATTGGGCGTGATGTATTCGGTACTTTTATCGTTATACGTAAATTGGTAGCCAGGGACGCGGTTGTGACGGAAATAGGGGATCGGCAGAATAAAATTGCGCACACCCACTTCCCAACCACTCTCGCCGGGCAAATTATTGGAATCTTTGCCCAGAGAAATGCCGCCAAGACCCACTTCGAGTTCGTATTTGTCGGCGATGCCGATACCCGCATAGATCAGTTTATTGGTGCCGATACCGCCAGTGAGGTAAACACCTTTGTCTTTGGACAGGGCCAGTTCCAATTCAGCCTCAGCCGCCTGATTCCAAAGCGAGACTTCGCCATAACCTTCAAAGTCCACACGGCCATTCAGCTGTTTATGCACATCGATCGTGCCACCGAGATTGTTAAAACTGCCAATTGTGGCGTGTAAGCCGCCCACCACCGAGGTCTCGTCTTGCAAACCGTGATAGGGTGTAAGGTACCAGCTATTGGAGGCCGTGACGCCCACAAAGAAAGGTGTATCGCGGCTAAAGCCCACACCCACACCCACATTGGCACCATCGATCAGCCGATTGTTGGAATGGAAGGTGTGGCTGACCCCAAGGCCGAGCATGATGTCGTTTTTGCTATTGCCCTGCATTTTAAGCGGGGCAGATGTCCCTGCGCGAATACTGGCCACGGTATTTTTGTCCGCGCCAAAAGCATGGGAATACATCACCCCGGCACTGGGGCGGGCCCCATCGCCAAAGCCACTGCTATAGAGACCCAAATAATTGCGTTGGTCGGGAATCTCTTTCATGCCCTTGATCAAAACCAATTTGAGTTTTTCCAAGCGGGCATTGCGTTCAATTGCATCGATATCCGGTGGCAGGTTTTGCAGGGTTTCGAGCTGGTTGCGTACCGCTTTGACAGTACTTTCGAAGGTTTCAAGATAGCGGCCAGAAATTTTACGTTCCTGTTTAACGCTGAGATCGTCAAAGGCCTCTTTTGCTTTGGGGATCACGTCTTTTTCAAGACGTTGCAATTGGCTTTCGATACCCGCAAATGTGGCCTTAAAGTCGGTGGGCGTGCCCTGCACAGAGGCCTGTTGCAGGCCGTTGATTTGTTTGTGGGTCTCGATCAAGGTGCCGCGAATATCTGAAAAAACCTCACTGCGCTGGGTGACTTCTGCGTCTGTGAGCTTTTCACCCAGGCCGTCTTTGAGTTTGTCGAGGCTTTTGCTGTGCAAGAGATTGTTGCTCTCGCCCCAATCATTGAGAAAGTCGTCGCCAATTTCGAGGCGGCGCACGCCATCTTTTTTGTTGTATTCGAGATCGACTTTGGTGCCAAACATGCCATCCCACTCGTCGACAATCGCAATTTCGGTGATGCTGCGCTCTTTTAAGGTTTGCAAATTTTCGTTGGCATAGACCAACATATTGCGAAAGCCCAGCAATTTGTCTTTGTATTCAAAGACATCGTCGTCCATTTCAACGCTGACTTTGATGCCATTGGCCTCAAGAGACTGCTGCAATTGGTTCAGCTCTTGGATAAAGCTCTCTTTTTCAGCCCCCAGAACCTTGTCCAGTTGTTTGCCAAAACGTTCGGCGTATTTGTCCAGGTCGGTTTTGCGAACCGGGGCTTTGGGGCCTGCAGCTTGGCTTTCACTCTGTTGTCCGATGATATTCTCCCGGCCGGTGAGCGGATCACTGGCCACAAACGAGACAATCGGGGCCTCGCGAATCACCTCGCCACCGAGCTGTCCGGCTGGCAAGAGACCGCTGATTTCATCTACCCCGAGAACCTCAAAGCCTCTTTCGGTTTGCAAAATCACAGCGTCTTGATCAACGGCATCAGCCACCTGTTTGGCTTTGGCTTCGGCCTCAGCATGGGTGGCAAAAACGCCATGCTCTTTTTTGGCAAACAGGCCTTGGGGCGAGTCTCCAGAAATAAGTTGGGCAACGCGAACGCGGGATTGGATATCTGACATAGTTCTATTATACCTGCTCGGAAATAGAATCTTGCCCCTCTTTTGTCTGCTGCTTTGGGCCATTGTCTGCCAATTTGGACTTTTGACGGCAAGGATGTGATAGCCTGAAACTGAAGAATTACCGAGGAATAATCACTATGTCAGATATAGCTTGGGCCATGCAAATTTCTCGCAAAGGCGGGGGCGAGGTCCTCAAAAAAGTAGAAATTCAGCGCAAAACACCGGGCAAAGGAGAAATAGCGATCGATGTCCACGCCTGTGGTGTTAATTTTGCAGATATTTTAATGCGCATGGGGCTGTACCCCGAAGCCCCTCCCACACCGTTTGTTCCGGGCTACGAAGTGGCAGGAACAGTCGCGGCCGTGGGGCCCGAGGTGAGTAATTTTGCTGTGGGCGACCGGGTGATGGCTGCCAGTTATTTTGGCGGTTATGCCAGCTACGCAGTGGTAGAAGCCGACAAGGCCCTGCCTATGCCAGATAATTTAAGTTTTGTCGAAGGTGCGGGTCTTTTGGTCAATTTTATGACAGGCTGGGTGGCGCTGCACGAAATGGCGCGCGTGCGCAGTGGCGACAAAGTCCTGATTCACGGCATTGCGGGTGGAGTGGGTTTAGCAGCCTTGCAAATCGCCAAAAACGCAGGTTGTACTGTTTATGGCACAGCGGGTTCTGCCGAAAAACTGGCCTATGCCAAATCCCAGGGGATGACCTATGGGGTCAATTACCGCCAAACAGATTTTGTGGCAGATTTTCGGCTGAATGTGGGTCGGCGCCCATTGGACGTGATTCTCGATCCGATTGGCGGCGACAATTTGGCGAAAGATCGCAAATTGCTGGCCCCCACGGGTAAGTTGATCGTCTACGGCATGGCACAAGCAGTGACAGGCGAAAAGGCCAATCCCTTGACGAGCCTGATCGCGGGCCTGAAAATGATGAACGTGAATATCATGGCGCTCTTTTCGCAAAACCAAGGCATCTTTGGTCTGAATGTCTTGCGTCTCTGGAAATACCCCATGATGCACCAGGTCGGTGAGGCACTTTTACAAGAGCTGGCAGCCGGGCGACTTCACTGTGTGGTCGACAAAACCTTTCCCCTGGCCCACGCTGCTGAGGCCCAGCGCTATTTACAAGCGCGCAAGAACACCGGCAAAGTGGTGCTTACCGTCGAAAAGAACTAGCCCCAAAATACGAGAACAAAGCGTTCAGGCTTGCATTAAAAAGCTCAGGTCGGCCCCCGGCGCAAATTCTTCGGGGGACTCACCAGAGCGAAACAGCCGCACGCCTGCCACCCCCAAGAGCTGCATCTGATCACCTTCGACCCGCAAAAGTCCGCCCTCGCGCAGGCCGACCACGGGAGCGCTGTTGAGCTGATGAAACTCGCGAATACGGTCGGCGCGGGTTTCACCCATGTGAGTGGAGGTGGGGTCGGGATCGAGATAGTGAGGATTGATCTGAAAAGGCACCAACCCCAGGGTATCAAAACTGGGAGGCATGATAATTGGCATATCGTTGGTGGTTTTAAGCGTCGGGCAGGTAATATTTGAACCCGCACTGCTGCCCATATACGGCATACCCGCCAAAACCCGCTCACGCAAAGCAGCCATCACCCCTGTTTGGTAAAGGGTGTGCACCAGCAAAAAAGTATTGCCTCCCCCTGTAAACACCCCTTGGGCCTCTGCCAAAGCAGCGAGGGGATCTGCGACTTCGTTGAGTCCGCGAATCTGAAAACCAAAGGGTTCCAAGCGGGAGCGCACCATATCGGTATAAGCTGCTTGATCAAATGAGGCGTAGGGAATAAACAGGAGTTCTTTGACAGGGCCCCAAAAATCCAGGATGTCTTGGCGGCAATAGGCCATATACTCCTGACCATGAATACGGCTGCTGCTGATCAGCAAAAGTCGTTTTTGCATCTTAACGTCCATAATTATTTTTTTTCAGCCAGGCGCAACTCTCATCATGTTTGAGACTACAGGCAGTCTGGATAAAACCGACAGCTTCTGCCATGCGCTCACTTTTTTGATAGAGCAAACCCATGCCATGATACGACCTGCCCAAATCTTTTTGCAAGACCGGATTGAGCACATTGAGATTGTCAAAGATCATCTGGGCCTTTTCGTAATGGGCAATCGATTCGCGGTAGCGCCTTTCGGCTTGGGCCGCCGTTTCGGTTTTGGCAGCCAAAATAGCCGCTTCGACCATGGCCAAAAGCCCCTGATTATAATACATTTGTACCCGTTGAGTGACAGCCAATTGGCTGTCTTGACCGGCAGCTACCAATTGGCTGTAAAGTTGGTCTGCCTCGGCAGCAGAGGCTGTGTACAGGCCCTGATCGAGATCTTTGCCCGACTGCAGCAGTTTGACATCACCCAAAAGCAATTTGGCCAAAGCGTTTTGGGGTTGCAGGCTCAGCAATTGCCGCAATGCAGATTCGGCCAATTCAATTTCGCCCAATTGCTGGGCCGTTTGGGCCAATTCGCTGAGGGCGGCATCATTTTGGGGATCGGCAGCAATCACAGCTTGAAAGAGTTTTAGCGCCTCACCCAGACCGGCTTTGTCAATTTTTAATTCATTGCGGTTGGCCTCACGCAGCCAAACACGAGCCAACATCAGGCGCAAATTTTGGGCTTCGGGCTTTTTTTCAAGGGCTTGGCCGAGCAGGGTTTTGGCTTCGGCATAGTCTTTGACATCCACAACAGCGGTTGAGAGCAAATCCGCCAAGGTGATCACAAAGTCACTTTCGTTGGGATAGGTCTGAATCGCTTTGCGCAATTGGTCCAGGGCTTCGGAGCGCTTGCCCGTGTCAAAAAAGGTAAAGTCGGCATAGGCGATGATCACGCGTGGATTTTGAGGAGCCTGCTCAAGGGCCTGTTTGAGCAATTTGGTCGATTCTTGGGGTGAGCCGAGAAAGAGGTATTGGATTTCTGCCATCTGGATCAATAATTCGACCTGATTGGGTTTGAGCTCTTTGACCTTTTCCAGCAAATAAATGAGTTCGCGCGCCCGGCGGTTAAAATCTTCGGCCACACTCAGGGTCGAAGCCCCGCGCATGCTGGGGTCCTGCCGCAACCAATCGGCCCGCAGGCGCTCGAGCAATAATTGCGCCAATTGCTCGTAATGCTCAGCCACTTTGGGGAATTGAATAATTTTTTCACGCAGGGCGACTTCATTGGGCGGAATATCCGCAGCCCAAGCGGGTGTCAAAGTAGGAACCCAACCAGCAAGACTGAGCAGGCATGCAAGCACGAGCAACTTCGAAAACCGGGGTTTCAACAAAAAAAGCATAGCAGGCTCCTTGTGGCAATATCCGACAGAAAACGCAAAGGAAAAACTTGTTTTCTATCTTACCAGAGAGCGGGGGGGATGTTTCTAGGGAATTGGTTTTGCAGCCAGTTCCAATTTTCCGTTGTCTCCCAAGACCACCGCCATGCCAAAGGCGGCTTCCAATATGGCACTGATCCGCGACGCGGGTAGATAGACCTGAATATGAAAAATGCGCCTTTGTTCGTCATAAGCGCGTTTATTCACAAAAACCCCACGCAGATGTTTGCGCACAGAGGCTTTAACACTTTGGGGATCCGGTTGCTGATCTTGTTCCAAAGTCATAAAGTCGAGCCAAATCTGGGTAAGTTCTTCGTTCAATAACTCTTTGGCCCTGCGGTAGGCAGCCTCTTCAGCCAAATCCATTTGATTGTTTATTTCACCCGCCAAGCTGGGATCTTCTGAACTGGCAAAAGCTGAAAAATTGTAAGGCACCGAAGCATAAGCTGAAACGGTCAAACCCGTCAGATCCCAGCGTTCACTCTCTACCGCCCAAACAGGCAAGGGGGGAACGGGCGGCTCATATCCCTGTTGGCTAAAAACACTGCAAGCGTTTAACAAACAGAGCAAACTGGCCAGCAGCGCGTGAGACACAAACGGTTTCAAGAACCTATCCTGCTCTTAAGTGTTTTCGTGTCTTGTAGAAAGAGCAAAATTAAACCTGCCGTGGCCTTGGCCGAAAGGGGAACCATGGCCGCTCGGGTTTTTTCCCAATCGCCATTTATTTCACCCAAGCGGTTGCGCACAACAGGATAAAACTGGCGGGACAGATCTGCGCTAAAGACCAGCACATCTCCCGAACGGGTGCCTTGAGGAAAGTACAAACCCCAGGTTTTTCCGGGCGCATAAGGTCCCTCGGGCAACCAAACGCCCCCTGGATTGTGGTTACGGGAAGGCAAATAGCGCTCAAAAGTGGTGTCGACAGTTTCTTCGAAGCGGTTGTGAGAGATCAGTTGCGCTGGCCGAACCAGTGAGACTGTATGAAAAGGGACGGTCACATCATGTAAAAAATGGCTGGCCCGACCCAGCCATGTCCAGGCCGTCTTTTGTCGCGGGTGATCAGCAGGCAATTCACTTTGCCAGGACTCCAAAGCCCGCTGGTAATACTCTTCGATTTTTTCGGAGGCGCTGCGAAAGTAGAACCAGCCTGTGCCATTTTTGAGTTGGGCGTGTTCCAAAGCGGGGAATCGTCCCTGATAAGTGGTGCTCTGCTGATCAGGCCAAAGTGCCTGTTCAGCCAGAGTGTCTCTCCAGGCCTTCACGAACTTGGCGGCAGAAACGTGACCATCGTTGGCCAAAATAGCCTCGACACTGGACTGATTCTGATCAAGGGTTTTGAATAAATAGCTGTGGGCCTGGATATATCTCCCCGAAAGGACGGAGCTATAAACGCCTTCTTGGCCCCGAAGTTCGGGCCCATCGCTTTCTGGATCTGCGGCCTTGAGCAAAGCTTGGGTCTGGGCACTCCAAGGCAAAGGGGTGAGTGGCAGTGCTGCTTGTTTACGACTCTGCGAAGTGAGTCCTGTATTGGCCGAAGAAAGAGAAGTGGCGCTGGAAAGCACAGATGCCTGACAGGCTGAGAGAGTAGCCAAAAGGGACACAGCAATTGCAACGCGTAGCATAAAAAGACCTCACTCCTCAAATATGTTAATAGGTTAATTAATATTAATTAAAACATGGATTAAGCTTTTCTTCAAGAGGCTCATTCACGCAAACCCAGATCCTTTGACAGAGGTCTCTCCCCCCCAAAACCCAATACCTAACCCCTCCCCTCTAAGGTATACTGATACAGCCTGAAGCCCATTTCCAAAGGATCATTACCTGCATGCAGAATTTGTCTGTTTATACCCTTAAGCCCCTCGGAGAGCAATTGCTGGAAAGCGGCTTGCTCTCAGAAGCGCAATTGGAACAGGCGCTGTATTTGCAGAAACAAAATCCCGAACGCCTTTTGGGCCAGATTTTAATTGAATCTGAATTTCTCAGCCAGTCTGAATTTGAGAGTTTTATGCAGGCTCGGATTGGCATCCAGCAGCCCCTGGGTGAGTTGTTGATTTTGCGTGGCTTGATTCAGCGCGAACAGCTCAATCAGGCTCTTTCAGTCCAAATGCAATCGGGTCCCGCAGCCAAACCCCTGGGACAATTATTGGTCGAACAGGGGGCCATTGCCCAAGCCGTGCTCGACGAAATTGTCAGCCAGCAGGCCAAACAGCAAGAATCTGTGCGCAAACAGATGGGTAAAGATGTCGGCAAAGAGCAAAATGAAAATCTGGCTTTGGAACGCACCCAGGTCGAAGACATTCAAAAATTGCTCAGCTCAGGCCATCTCTTTTTGGCCTTGGCCCGTGTCTTGTTGCCCGATTCGCGCAAGCTCTTTGACGAGCGCTTTCAGGTTTTCTCTCAGCTCTACCAGGCCCCCGATTTAGAGATCTCAGAGGCCCTGCAGAGCAGTGTGATCGACTTTTTTATTCACTTTTTGCCCCTGCTGGAATGGGGTTTAAACAATCCCAGCGACGACGAACAGGCCTTGGCCCGGCACAGCATTATCAACACCAGCTTTTTTGAATTTATCAATGGCCTGACCCAAACCCTGGTCAAAGATCTGCCTTTGGCTTCAGAATTTTATCTCAGCAGTTTGATCATGAATGACAATGGCGAGATGATTAGCTTTCGTGAAGCGCTCTATTTGGTCATGCGCTCCCCCTATCTCTTGCCCCACGGTTCTTTGATGACCCTGCGTTTTTTGCTGAATGAATTTTGGGGCCAGCGCAGTATTCTCGAACAGCGCGGCGTCCGACTTGTGCGCAACGAAGACGAAGTTGACCTGAGTGACTTTTTCAGGCCGCGCATCAGCGAACATGGCTCCGATCTGGAGTATGTCAGCTTTATGGAAAATCATCTCTTTGCCCAGATTGCCCGTCTGAGTGAAGAATTAAACACCTGCTCTGAAGACGAGCGCGAGGCAACTTTGATTGAATTAATGGAGTTTTATCATACCCTTTTACAAACCCACCGCGATTTAAAAGAAACCAGCCAACTTGAAGTCGAAAGTGATGCATAAAGCAAATAAACCCGTTTGCACACAATATTTTCTTTAAGAAAGAATGTTCTATGAGGCCGAATACACCCTTTTTAGGTGCCTTGTGTACCGCTATGGTGACCCCCTTTGACAACCAGCTCCAATTGGACCGCGACCGCTTATGCCAATTGGCCGATTTTTTATTGGACCAGGGTTCCGATGCACTGGTCGCAGTGGGCACAACGGGAGAGTCACCCACCCTGACCCATGCTGAAAAAATTGAAATCTACACCATTCTGGCCCAGCACCTCAAAGGCCGTGCGCCCCTGATCGCCGGCACGGGCTCTTATTCCACCGCTGAAGCTATCAGCCTTTCCCAGGCGGCCGAAAAAGCCGGTGCCAATGCCCTGCTGGTCGTGAATCCCTATTATAATAAACCCTCCCAAGAAGGGCTTTTTCAACATTTCAGCGCTGTGGCCCAGGCGGTTGAGATCCCGATGATTTTGTATAACCATCCAGGACGCACGGGTGTGGCCTTGAGCGTCGACACCGTCTGTCGCTTGGCAGAAATCCCCAATATCGTTGCCATCAAAGACAGCTCAGGCGATCTGATCTTTTTGAGCGAATTGCGCAGCCGCCTGCCTGAATTTGTGATTTACAGTGGTGATGACCCTCTGACTCTGCCGATTCTGGCCATTGGTGGGCAAGGCGTGATCAGTGTGGCCAGCCATGTGGCAGGCAAAGAAATTAAAGCGATGCTCACAGCCTTTGCAGCTGGCCAGATGAATGAAGCTCAGCGCTTGCATTTGGCCCTATTGCCTTTGGCCCGCATGCTCTTTTGTGCTCCCAGCCCCAGTCCCACCAAAGCCGCCTTGGCACTTTGTGATATGCCTGTGGGCGGTGTCCGTTTGCCGCTGACAGCATTGACCGAGGCCGAAGCCGCATTTGTCAGCCAGACCTGGAATACCTTTGTGAAAGAGAACAGAGCCCAATGACACAGAACTACAGCGTTACCCCCCTGGGTGGCATTCGCGAAATTGGCAAAAACATGTGGGTCGTTAGCAATGGCGAAGAGATCTTAATCGTCGATTGTGGACTCAAATTTCCGGGCGAAGACCTCTACGGTGTCGATTATTTGCTGCCGGATATGAGCCACGTGATCGACAACCAGGCAAAATTGGCGGGGATTGTCTTAACCCACGCCCATGAAGACCATGTTGGTGGTTTGGTGCCTCTCTTAGAAAAACTCGATGCCCCCCCGCCGCTCTATGCCACAGAACTGACATTGGGCCTGCTCGAAGAACGAATCACGGATATTGAAGCCGTTTATAGCCAGCTCTTTCGGCCGATCAAAAACCGTTCACGGGTTCAGATTGGCAGTTTTGATGTGGAGTTTATCCATGTCTGCCACAGTATTTCCGGCGCTGTCGGGCTGGCAATACACACCCCCCAGGGCGCGATTGTCTTTACGGGCGACTTCAAGCTCGACCCAACCCCCATCGACCAGCAACCCACCGACTATTATAAATTCGCCCAATTGGGTGAAGAAGGTGTGCTGATGTTGATCTCCGACAGCACCAACGCCTGTCAGGCGGGTTATACCATTTCAGAAAAAGAAGTGGCTGAAAGCTTTGTCAACGCCTTTTACCGCGCCAAGGGCCGGATTATTGTCGCCACCTTTGCTTCCAGCTTGCACCGCATCCAGCAGGTGGTCAACCGCTGTGTGGAATTTGACCGCAAAGTGGCTTTTGTCGGTCGCAGCATGGAGCGGATCACAGCCAAGGCCTATGACCTGGGCTATTTGAGCTATCCCGATGGTGTGGCCACCTCGATTGAGGTGCTCGATGGCCTGCCAGCTGACAAAGTGGCGATCATTACCACAGGCAGCCAGGGAGAGCCAATGGCAGCCTTGAGCCGCATGGCCCAAGGCAAATACCACCAGGTTTCGATCCGCGAAGGGGATACAGTGATCATCTCCGCCACGCCGATTCCGGGCAATGAGCGCTCTGTGACCCGCAATGTGGATATGTTGCAAGAGCGGGGAGCGACTGTGCTCTACGACTCGCGCAGCAAAGGCCTGCATGCCTCTGGCCACGCCAGCCAAGAAGAACTCAAGTTGATGTTAAACTTGACCAAACCGCGCTATTTTGTGCCCACCCATGGGGAATACCGCATGATGATGCGCCACAAAGAATTGGCAGAAGCTGTTGGCATGAAAAGTGAGGATATTTTCCTCTTGGATATTGGCGATAAGCTCGAAGTGCAAGAAAGCGGTGCCGTGATTGCCGAAAAGGTCACTTCCGGCGTTGTGATGGTCGCAGGCCGGGGCCATGGCTTTCTCGATGCCAAAGAGCTGCGTGAGCGCCACAAAATGGTCAAAGACGGGGTCTTGTTTGTCTCCTGCACCTTGGATGAAGTTGGTCAATTGGCCTCTTTGCCCCGGATTATCAGCAAGGGCTTTATTATCGAAGACGATCCCCACAGCCTCTACGAAAACGCCTCTGAACAGCTCACCAAAGTACTGGGCAATTATATGGTCAAACATGAAAAAGTGGCTTTGACCTCAGAAAAAGGCGAGGTGCTGATTCAGGACATGCTCGGTAAAATTATTTATAACCTAACCCGGCGGCGTCCTGTGATTGTGCCGCAGGTTCACCACCTGGGAGAATAAAATGAGTGCTTTGAATGCTTTGAGCCAAGATCTGATCTCCCGCTTTCGGAGCGGGGAATTAAAACCCGATAATCTGCGTTTAAAAGAGCAGGTCAGCCCTCCTCTGTCTGAAGACATTCATGTGCCAGATGCACTCAGCGCTGAGCAGCAGGCCTCCCTGCGTGCGCTGGGTGAACAGGCCTTGGCCCAGGCAGAGGTTGGTGCCATTGTGTTGGTGGGGGGCATGGCCACACGCTTTGCCTATACCTTGCCCAAGGCCCTCTTTCCAATTTTGGGCGAAAAAACCTTTCTCGAGCTCAAAATACTGAGTCTCAAGGCCCAGGGCATCCCACTCTATCTCATGACCAGCTTTCACGCCCATGCGCCGATCACGGCCTTTTTAGAAGAACACGATTGGTTTGGCTACCGCGACAAGACCTTCCTCTTTCAGCAATTTCATCTGCCCCGGATTTACAGCGACGGCTCTGTGCGTGAGGTGGATGGCGAAATCGAATACGCCACCAGTGGCCACGGCGATTTTGTCGATGCCCTGAAGCAGGCGGGTCTGCTCAGCCATTTTGTCAAGGCCGGGGGCAAATACCTGCTCTTTTCCAATATCGATAACCTCGGCGCGACGCCAGACCCACTGCTTTTGGGTCTGCATATCGACAAAGGCAGCGAAATGAGTATTGAAGTGGCTGCGAAAGCCCCCGGAGACAAAGGCGGGGCCCCGGCCCGTGTAAATGATCGCCTGCAATTGGTCGAAGAGTTTCTCTTTCCTGCCCAATTTGACCAGGACAGCATTCAGGTCTTTAATACGGCCTCGTATATCTTCTCAGCCCCGGTGCTGGAGCGCCCGTTTGAATTGCCCTGGTACGCGGTTGAAAAAAAGGTGGAAGGCCAAACTGTGATTCAGTTTGAACATTTGGCTGGCGATCTCAGCCGTGAATTAAGTGTCTGCGTGGTAAAAGTCGAACGCGATCAGCGCTTTTTGCCCGTTAAACGCCAAGAAGATGTCGAAACCGTCAGGCCCCTGATCGAAGCCAAATTTGTGGGACTGGTATGAAAACCCCTCCCACAGCTGAAACCCTGGCCCTGCGGCAGGATATTTTACTCTGTATCCTCTCAGGGCTCTTAAGTGCCCTGTCTTTTTCAACCCTGTCTACAGGTTGGCTGATTTGGGTCTCCCTGATTCCCTTTTTCCATGTATTTTATAAACTGCCCTTGACCTGGAAACGCGGTGCCTTGCTGGGCTGGGTTTTTGGCATGTCTTTTTATATCGGCGTGATTCACTGGTTGATTGAATTGCACCCGCTGACCTGGTTGGGCGGTGTCACCACGGAGATCAGCCTCCTGATTGTCTATGGCGGTCTGGTCGGCATCAGTCTCTTTGTTTCGCTCTGGGTTACGCTCTTTGGGGCCATTTTGGGTGCACTCAAACCCCAAGGGGCGCTCAGGATCGTCTTTCCCGCTCTGCTTTGGATGATCATGGAATGGGCCCAAGAATTGGGAGACCTCTCGCTGCCCTGGGCCCGTCTGGCGATCAGCCAGTTTCAGGATTTACCGCTCTTGCAAATCGTCCCGTTTACAGGTTCGATTCTGATTGCCGGGGTGATTGTGGCCTTTAATGTGGCTTTTGCGCTGTTTCTCGACGAATTTGTGCCAGAGTCCGAACCCAAGCCCTATTGGCATTATGCCTCTTTTCGCTCTCTGCTTGGAATGGCAGGGTGTGTCTTGAGCTTGCATCTCTATGGCTTCTATAAATTGTCCCAAGCACCGTCCGCTGAGCCTGCAACTTCGGACAAAGGGGTTTTGGTGGGTTTGGTCCAGGGCAGTATTCCCCAGGGGCAAAAATGGGGAAGTGCCGATGAATTTTGGAAAAACATGCGCGATATTGAAAAGATCTATCTCGATCTCTCGGAGGATCTGCTCAAAAAAGCCCCTGCCTCTACAGCCCAAATTCTCTTCTGGCCAGAATCTGCCATTCCTGTTTTCCCACGCTATTTTCCCGAGTTTCAGGCTCCCTTGCAGGCCTTTGCAAAAAAGCACAAGGCCTATTTGCTCACCGGGGGCTTTGACCGCAAAACTTGGCAAAGCCCCAGTTATAATGGCGCAACACTCTATACCCCCCAGGGCGAAAACACAGCTTGGTATTACAAACGCCAATTGGTCCCCTTTGGCGAGTTTTTCCCTTACCGTGATTTTTTGGGTAAAATTCCGGTACTCGGCGGACTCATCACCCATCTCAATCCGATGAAAGACGATGTCGCAGCCGGCCAAAATGCCTCACTCATGGCCACCCCACTGGGAAAACTCGGCACCTTGATCTGCTTTGAGTCGGTCTATGCCCATGTGGCCCGCAACTCTGTCGCTGAAGGCGCACAGATTTTGGCCATTATTACCAACGATGGTTGGTACCGCGATGCCATTGCTCTCTATCAGCACAATGCCCATGCCGTGATGCGGGCCCTGGAAAACAGCCGCTACGTCTTGCGTGCGGGCAATACAGGTATCAGCAGTGTGATCGACCCCTGGGGCCGGATTCAGACCCAATCTTTGCCCATGGAGCGGACCTACCTCTACACCCTGCTCGATCCTGCACAAGTCGTGCGCACAGAAAAGACCCCTTATACCCGTTTTGGCGAATGGGTTGTCTATCTGAGTATGTTGCTGCTGCTGATTTTGGCTGTATTTCAGATCAGCCAAGCGGCTCCGCTTGAAGAAGATCAGGTCTAAATGGAAACGGGGGCCTATTTTCGCCTCTTTTGTGATTTGGCACATGAATTGCCTCAGCGGCAGAACCAGGGCCTGATCTTTTGGTGGGAAGACTTTGAAGCCTTTGAATGTAGCCAATGTGGCAGTTGCTGCAACCGGCCTTGGAAAATCCACATCAGCCAGGCTGAATTGGATCAATGGGGCCCGGCCTGGGAAAAGCTCATGCAGCGCCCCTTGGAGCAGTTGGTGAAGATTGACCTGCCCGATCTGCCCTCCCGTTATGCAGCTTTGGCCAAGAATCCAGACGGCCACAGCTGTGTCTTTCTCGGAGAAGATATGCGCTGTCGGATTCACGCTGCCTTGGGGGAAGCCGCCAAGCCTCAGATTTGCAGGAAATACCCAATCACGGGTGCCCGAATGGACTATGGACATTTTCAGAGCAAAGGCCTGGCTGGCAGTTGTGTCAGTGTGGGCAAAAATTTAAAACTCTCAAAAACCCTCAACTACCGCTGGGTGCAATTGGAGCCACGCTCGCCTTTGCCGCTGCTGCCGATTGTCAGTGGTAAATATCTGGATTGGGGAGCCTGGCTCTGCCAGACAGGCTTTCAGCTCGATGCGCTGTTGAAATCGGATCAGATCAGTCATTGGCTACTGGTTCAAGGGCAATGGTATGGGACTTTGTTGCGTGGGCCAGAAGTTTTGACAGAAGCGGCCTTGAACCAAGCATTGCAATCCTTTCAAGCTCAAAGCCCATTGCCGGCTTTGGAACCCCAAGCGCTGCGCCCCTTGTTGGATTGGTTGATTGAAAACCTTCTCAAACGCAATCCCGTTTTACATCCCTTGATTGATTGGATCAACAGCTGGAAAGACAGCCCTGACTGGCCCCGCTTAAACCCCTTCGAAAAACAAGCGCTGAATGCCTATCTCCAAGCCTGGATGCAAAAGGAATTGCTCTTACAAAGCCATTTGATCCAGGGCCATTTGGGGCTTTTGCATCAATTGCTGTGCTGGGGACTCAATCTGCTTCTGATTCAGCTTTGGGCCCTTTACGAGCGATCTTTGCATGGCGGGGACCTGGAAAAAGCGGATCTGAGTCGGGCCCAAAACCAAATCTACGCCTATATTATTCAGGATTATTCCCCTGCAGGCATTCAGCGCATTCAATCCGCCCGTGCTGAGAGCTGCCTGGTGCAATTGGGCCAGCTCGGTCGCATGGAGTGGCCCGCTGCTTAGTTGCGGTTAGGTGCAGTAAAGCTATAGGCCCCATAGCCCACCACCTGATCGCGGGGACCGGCGGTATCGCCTGAATTGCGGTAGTCGAGCAAATGTCCCTGCCAACCAGACTGGCGGGCCATTTCCATGGCAGTGAGTACCCCGACGATACCACAGGCATCGCCTTTTTCGGCCATGCGCTGAAGGTCCAGACTGGGAATACACTCATTGGCCAGGGCATCAATTTCACGGGCCTTTTGATAGCTGTGATAATGGCTTAAATCTGTCGAAATCACAAACAACACATCGGGCTGTTCGGCATACGGCATCAGCAATTGGGCCAATTGGATTGGCGAGGGCCCGCCCAGTACCATTGGAATCAGCTCAAAGGATTTTAACATTCGCTGCAAAAATGGCAATTGCACCTCAAGGGAGTGCTCCATCAGATCCGCTTCGGGAATAAAACCCAGGCGGTGGGCCAGGTCTTTCGCCAGGGGCGAGACGGGAATATTTCCCAACGGGGTTTGGTATTGGTCAAAGGCACAGACAGAAACCCCCCGCAAGGGATAGCGGTGGGAGGGCCCGAGCAAAAACACCTTCCAATGGGTCTCTGGATCTAAGCTTTCCAATTGGCGGTAGCTGTGTCCGGCAATGGGGCCGGAATAGATATAACCGGCATGGGGAGCAATCACCACACGCAGATTCTGATTCAGATCAGGGGCAGGTGCATCAGCCAGGTATTGGTCGAGCAAATGGTTTAATTCAGGGGCCTGATCGGGATAAAAGCGCCCAGCGACAGCCGGATAACGGGTATATGTCATGTTTTGACCAGCCTTTCCATATTGCTCTTGAGATAGCCCACCAGTTCATGGGCTGAGTCGTTATTATAGCCTTTTTGCAGCAGTTTTTCGACATTGGTCTGAATCTCTTCGAGTTCTTCTGGAGTGAGGGCCGCCAGCTTGCTGCCTTCGAGATAGAGCAACATGTAGTCGAGTTTGCTTTCGATCTCGCCCTGTTTTTCCTGGTACATGCGATCGCGGGCCTGGTAGAGCTGAGACTCAAAGATCCGTTTGATATTCTCGCGGGTGCTCTGCCCCGGCTGCACGCGGGCGGTAAATTCATACCAGAATTTTTCACGTTCTTCGTTGCTGAGGGTTTTGCCAAAGATCATGCCCTCTTTGTCGCGCAGGAAGCGTTCGGTGACATCATTGCCGGCCTGATCGCGGATTTTGCCTTTTTCCAAGTAAAGTGTCTTGAGGCCCTGCACCAGATAGATCTCTGCTTGGCCGACAATCTGATCTTCGTAGTCAAATTTAAACACGTCGCGCATTTCGCTGTTGATAATCCGGAAATACTCTTCATCGAGCAGGCGCATCAGCTCTTCGTAGTCTTTTTTCGACTCTTTGAGAAAGGGGTAATCGTCGCGCTCGAGGAAAATCACATCTCGCAGTTTTTTCATGAGCGAGATCGGCGAGAGAAAGCCGTGGGGGGCGTCGATCATGGCGCGGTCAATGATCGCATCGACTTCGCGGTAGGAGAAATTATAGGTTTTGGCTTCGTCTTGGTATTCATCGTAGATCAGGTCAATCGCCCGGTTGATCGTGCTGATCTCTTCCGAATTGAGGGAGTGGCGATTGGCCACCTCTTCGGGCACGCGCATGAGATGGTAGAGCTTGGCCTTGTCGAGCAGGCTGAACTTGCGCAATTTGTCTTTGAGATTGAGCAATTCGGGATTTTTTTCGTAGCCCGAATATTGGCGGTTGCCCATGATCGGTTCAAGGCGACACATCACACAAAAGAGCCCAAAGAGTTCGTCGGTGTGCGGGGCCACATGGTACCAATGGCGCAAATCGTCGAGTTTGGTACGGTAAATCTGCTCTTCGAGGCGGTAGTCGAGCAAATAGGGCACGTTGATGATCTCCAAGCGGGTGCGGAAGCGGTTGTATTCGGGATCTTGTTTGAGCAGGTTGAATTTTTCGGGGTTGATGCTGCCCACGAGCATGATATCCAGGGTATAGCGCTCCCCTTCGATATTGATCTTGCGTTTGTCGTTAAAAAACTGGCTGACAAATTGCAAAATGCCTTCGAGCGAGTCCTCCATCACCATCAGACCGTTTGAGGCCTTCGAGAGCGGGCCTGTGAGTTCAGGCAATTCAATGCTTTTGAGCATATACGGGTACTTTTTGCGCTGAAACATATACGGCTGCCGCGATTTTTGCGTCAGGTAGATCGGGTTGGTGCCGGGGTCGATCACCGCCAAACCCTCTTGGTAGGTCTTGGACATATACGTGCGGCGGATGCGGATATGGCGCTCAGCCAGACGCAACACCTCGTCGGGGGAGTATTCCGTCACCAATTTGGTCTTGGTTTTGTAGACGTTGATAATCTCCTGCAAAATGCGGTAGGCCTGGGGCGAGAGCTTGTTGTCCATCACATATTTGGAGGGGCTTTTGCCAAAATACTTCTTGCGCGCATCGGCTTCATAGAGCCATGCCGGAGAACAGCCCGCGTCGTCGGTGATCTTGTCGAGTTTTTCATCGTCCATAAAGGCAAAGGTCGGACGCTCATCAAAAATCGCGTCGAGGGCCTTGGCAAAACCGACCCGCTTGCCCTGATCGTCGTCGTGGGGAAAGACCCACTCAATCGTATAACGGGCCCCGTGGGGGGTCTTGGAATAGGCCTCCAAAGCATAAGAGAGGGCATTCCAAAGCGTGCTTTTGGCCGAGCCATTGGGCCCGACCAGCAGAATCATCTTGGTATTGTCGCGGCAGAGGGTGGTCAAAATTTCAAAGATACGGGTCTGAATAAAGCCGTGACCAACCAAGCGCTCGTCGGGTTTGTCGGAGAGTTGCAGGGCTTTGAGATGGGTATAGCGGCGGCCAAAGCGGGTCTCATGGCTGATACCAAAATACTCAAGGGCGTCTTTGACATATTGGGGGGCACTGCGAATCAGGTGGGGGCAGAGGCCCATCAATTCTTTCCACTCACTCAGCGAGAGAATGGCTTTGTCCAGGAGTTCTTTGGCGCGGGGATTGTCTTCCATGGGCATTCCTTTTTGGCTTTTGCGATTGATGTGCGTAAATGCTTTGCGTATATGTTCTATCATAGCGTCAAACTCAGTCGATTTTCAAATCATCAGGGGAATCAAACCCAGGAAAAAGGGGGAGCAAGATAACAATTTGGGTGTGAGCCAGATCGCTTGTTCAGATTTGTAATAAAGTGTAATCTTAATTTACAATTCTCAACAAAAAAGTTTTCTCTTTGAGGACCGCCCCGGAAAGCGGCAAGGAGAGGCAGAAAAATAAATTGGCACTGAGGTCGTGTTATGTCTATACACCGCTTTCCGGAATCCCGTTTTTTGTCCCCCAATGCGCAGTTGGCCGTGTCTGCGCTATTGGCTCTGCTGAGCCTAACCGCCTGTCCTGCCCCCAATAGCCTGTCTCCTTCAGCCCCCCAATCTGAGTCCAAATCTGAGCCCAAATCTGAGCCCGAGGCACTCACCCGCTCCCCAGAGAGTCTCAAATCAACGCAATTACCACAGACTCAGACTACACCCAGCGAAAAGCCGCTGGCGGCCATCGTTCCAGTCGGGACGCTCAGATCCCTGCCGGATCAAGTAAACCCTCAGCAGGCAGTCGGTCACTTGGATCTCAAGCAAGTCCACAGCCTGCAATTGAGCCTGAGTACCCCCTTTTTAAGTCGCCCCGGTGAACAAAGCCAAGCCAAAGTGACCTTTTTGGACAGTGCCCGTCAGCCGCTCAACGGGCAAGTGAGCTTGCGCTGGCAGAGCAGCCGACCGGATCTCTTTCAAGTCGATGAAAAGGGCCTGATCACCGCCAAACAAACGAGTGGCAGTGCTGAAATTTGGGTTGAAATCCCAGAAAGCTCATTTCAGGCCCGTTTACAGGTTGAAATGGTATCGAACCAAGGACTCTGTGGCAGCGACATTTGCAGTGGTGGTGGTGGTGGTGGTGGCGGCGGTGGCGGCGGCGGCGGTGGTGGTGCTGTTATCTCTCCCCCCAAAACAGTGGTCGAGCAAGCCACCCAACCTGCCACAGCAGGACGTCAAGAAAGTGGCACAAATGCCACTTTGGGCGCCTTGCGCTGGTCAGACCCCGCCACCTGGGAAGGTTTTGGCAGCCACAAACCCCAAGCAGGGGAAAATGTGACCATTCCTGCCGGGCAAACGGTCTTGCTCGACGAGTCCACCCCCGATCTGGCTGGGCTGAATATCTCTGGGGAGCTGATCTTTGCAGAAGGACAGACCTTGGAATTACAAGCTGACTATATTATGTTACACGGTACACTGCGGGCGGGTTCGGCCCAAAATCCGTATACCGGCCATGCCACGATCACCCTCAATGCCGCCAATTCGGCTGAAAGCATTCACAATATGGGCACACGGGGGATTCTCTCAATGGGCGGCCGACTCGAACTCTTTGGCCGCGCCCCGCAAACCCCCTGGACCCGTCTCAATGCCCATTTACCCGCGCGGGGCACCCAGATGCAGGTGCTTTCGGCCCAAGGCTGGCAAACCGGCGATCAATTGGTGCTGGCCCCCAGTGACTTTTATGGCACGACCCAGACGGAAAGCCTTCAGGTTGCTGCTGTGCAGGGCGAAACGGTGGTGCTGCAGCAGGGCCCCGAAGTCTCTCGCTGGGGCCAATTACAATACCTGGGCCCCCAAGGCATGAGCCTGACGCCAACCGGGTTTGTGCCCCAGAATCCCGGCACCCCCACTGTTTTAGACGAACGCGCTGCTGTGGGCAATTTGACCCGCAATATCGTGATCCAAGGGGCCGATGATGCGCTCTGGCAAAACGAGGGCTTTGGTGGCCAGGTCATGATCATGGGCTCAGAATCTGTCACACGGATTCAGGGCGTGGAACTGCGTCGTGTGGGCCAATCTGGTCGCATGGGACGCTATCCCATTCACTTCCATTTGCTCAGTTATAGCGCCGCAGGCAACGAAATTCCCAGCGGTGGCGTGCGCGAAATCCGTCAGAACGCCATCTGGAATTCCAGCAACCGCTGCATCACGATCCATGGCACCAACGACACCACGGTGGATCAGAATATCTGTTATAACATTGCCGGGCACGCGGTTTTTCTCGAAGATGCGGTCGAGCGCCGCAATACCATCAGCAACAATCTGGTGCTCAATATCCGCCGCCCAACCCGGTTGCTGATAAACTCCGACATGCCCCAATTTCAACGGGGGCCGAGTGGCTTCTGGCTGACCAATCCCGACAATACAGTACGCGGCAATCTGGCTGCTGACGCCGAAGGCAATGGCTTTTGGCTGGCTTTTCCGACTGCGCCGCTGGGCCTGAATAAAAATGTGGCGATTCGGCCCAATCGCTTGCCTTTGGGCGTCTTTGATAACAATACCAGCCATTCCAATGGCTCAGTTGGCATTCAGCTGGATTTTGTGCCTTTCAACGATGCCGGTGATACCCAGCCCCAGTCCTACGCGCCCAGCAGTGACGGAGGGGCGGCGGGGCCCTACAGCAACTGGGTTCGCGCTGCTTTTCGCGATGTTTCAACGTATAAAAACCGCGACAGTGGACTCTGGAACCGCGTCACCACCCCCGATTACGAGCGCTGGATTTCAGCAGACAATCTCGGCGTCTTCTTTGCGGGTGCTGGCGCAGACGGCAATATTTCCCATTCGCTCATGGTTGGCGAAAGCCTGAACAATACACAGCGCTGGCAAAATCAGCGTTCAGGATGGCAAGCCGCTGTGGGAATGCAGCCCCCTGTGGCTTTGGCCTCTTATCACAGTACGTTTAACCTGCATCACAATTCCATTGTCAACTTTCCCTATGTCGCAAATCAATCCAGTGGGGCCTTTAAAACCGACGATTATTACATTACCTCTGTGGACAAAGGCCTAATGCGCAATCCCAATAACCAATTGATTCAAAGCCATCCAGGCTACCGCTCTCCCTTGCGACTGCAAGAAAATTGGGCCCTGGCCGGAGCGCTCTGGGATCCTCATGGCTATTGGGGCCCCGCAGGCAATTTCTGGGTTTACGATTTGCCCTTTTTAACCGAAGGTCAAAACTGCCAGCCCGTGGCACCCCAGGGTGAAAATGGCCTGAGTTGTGATGGTGAATATTATGGGGTCGACAATTTTGTCGTGGACAATTCTGAGCGCTACCGCTCGATGATGCCCATTCAGGTTACCCGCTTTCGCCCAGACAATAGCACGATTGGCACTTGGTCGGTTGGCAATGGCGCAGTGGCACCCCGCTTGGGCAATATGCGCCATTTTGCCGCCCTGCGCAACAGCCGTTACCTGCTCGATTTTCCGGGAGAGCCTGTGCCCAGCCAACGGGTTGAGTTGAGCGTGACCAATGCCTATCGCCCTGAAGATCAGTTTCTCTTGGGGATTCGTTTTTCAGGTGCACGTGTGCCCCAGATCTCAGTCGGGCCTGTCTATGGCCCCCGCAGCCGGAATCTGCGTGCCGCCGCAAGCTTTAATCAAGTGGCTGATGGCGACGGCAGCCTGTTTTGGCAAGATACAGCCAACCAGGTGATCTGGGTCAAAATGCGCACGCCTCTTGCCCAACAGGCTTTGCCTGTAGGCACCCCGCCCAATGACGAGGTGCTGTATCAGCCCTACCGACTGTTTATCGAAGGCTAGTTCAGGATTGGCGGCGGAGAGTGAGTTAGGCTCCCGCTGCCAAGCCCAGCATGACTGCCAAAGCGGCAAAAGCCATGGCCAAGCCAAAGAGAATCACGCTATAGACCACCATCATGACAATAATCGTGATCACGGTCTGAAAATTGGAGATATCCAGCCCTTGGCGCACGGCAATAAAATAGGTGCAAAGCGACCAAATCCAACCGATCACACCGGCAACCATGCCCACACCGGGAATGAAGGCCAGGACTCCCAAAGCCATAGGCGCTTGGGCAAAACCCAGTACCCGCAGCATTTCTTGATGGGTGGCTTCGGCCTGGCCTTTAAACAAACTGGTTCCCACTTTGTAGGTGACCCAAGCGCCAACCCACCAGCCAATCAAAGCGCCCACAAGCGAGGCACCGGCCCCAGCGATCCCGCCCCCTTGACCCGAGCTTAAACCCGTCCCAATGGCGCCCAAAACTGCGACCACACCCACCACGGCCATGGCTTGGCTCATGGCAGAATCATCGTGTTCAATCTCCTCATAGGTGGGGATATCCAATTTGAGTACCCCGATCAGACGTTGCATCATGGCCCTAAACTCCTTTGTTTGTTTTGATCAAGTATAACTGCTGCCCATTCAGAAGTCGGTGCAGTTTGTCGCAATTGAAAACCTTACAGGCTTGACCCTCCCCTTGCGTGATAGTTCACTATAGAAAACATGAAGGAGGTGCCCCATGTATCAAGTCAAAGAACTGGCAAAATGGGGCGGTGTATCGATCCGTACCCTGCATCATTACGATCAAATGGGACTCTTAAAACCAGATTTGGTCGGTGAAAATGGCTATCGCTATTACACCGACCAGAGTTTGGAGCGCTTGCAACAGATTCTGTTTTTTAAAGAGCTGGGGTTTCCCCTGCGTGAAATCCAGGCGATTTTGGATCATCCGGGATTTGACCGTCAAAGCGCTCTGCGGGCGCAGTATGAACTGCTGCAAGAGAAAAAAAACCGTTTAGAAACGATCATGCAGACAGTTAAAAAAACACTTTTAAGTCTGGAGTCAGGCCAAAAAATGAAAAACAAGGAGATGTTTAAAGGCATGGATAAACAAGCGATTGAAGCCCACAAAGAAAAATATGCCCAAGAGGTGGAGGAGCGCTGGGGAAACAGCGCAGCATATAAACAGAGCCAGCAAAAGACCGCTCAATACACAGCCCAAGATTGGGAGCGCATTCAGGCCCGCACGGCCGCGATTTATGAACAGATTGTGGCGGGCATGGGCCGGGGCCCAGCAGATCCCGAGGTACAGGCAGCTGTAGCGGATTTGCGTCAAAGCTTTTGTGATTATTATTATGATTGCACCCCTGAAATTTTTAAGGGGCTGGGTGAGATGTATCTGGCTGATGAGCGATTCACGGCCTTTTACGAAAATATTCAACCGGGTTTGACGGCTTTTTTAAGCCAAGCAATTGCACATTATTGTGAACATTTGCCTGAGTCCATCTGAGCCGAATCAGACGGGAAGAAACGACTTTTCTTCCCGTTTTTTCGTGGACATCGCCATCCAATCTTGGCCTTAGCTGTATAATTAAAAAGTCGTTTTTGGTAACACTATTCAGCTGGTTGGGGATGCCCTATGTCGCAAAAGAAATACTGTATCAACTGTTTTTGTATCCTCAATGCTGAGGTGACGATCTGCTCGCGCTGCAAATACACCCAGGTCCTCGAAGAAAGCCCACTCTATCTCAAGCCTCCTGTGCGCTTGATGGACCAGTATTATGTGGGCCGCGTGCTCGGGCATGGGGGGTTTGCCATTACCTATCTGGCCTATGACCGCAATTTGGGCATGTTGGTGGCAATCAAAGAGTATTTCCCGATTGAATTTGCGACCCGCGATAGCGAAGATCTCTCAGTAGTGCCTTTTATTGGCAAAGCGGCAGAACTTTTTCAGGCTGGCAAAGACAAATTTTTGAAAGAGGCCCGCCTGCTGGCCAATTTCCGCAGCCCAAACATAGTCAAAATTCGCCAGTACTTTACAGCTTACAATACCGCTTATTTTGTGATGGAGTATCTCACCGGCCAGACCTTGAACCAATACATCAAAGAGCAGGGGGGGAAATTGCCCTTTGCCCGTGTACGCGAAATTTTAATGCTTTTGCTTGATGCCCTCGATGAAGTGCATGAAAACGCGATTTTTCACCGCGATATTAAACCGGATAATATCTACCTCACAGCCAAAGGGGACCCGATTCTGCTGGATTTTGGCGCGGCCCGCCAGAGCCTCTCTTCGCAGACCACCCATTTGCTCTCGTTTTTAACCCCCGGTTTTGCAGCGGCTGAGCAATATTCCACCAATGGCGTTCAGGGCCCCTGGACCGATATCTACTCCTTGGCTGCAACGGTCTATTACGCCCTGACAGGCGTTTTGCCGCCTGTGCCCTCCGATCGCTTGCTCGGTGACGCTGAGCTGATTGCCCCCTCCAAATTGGTTTCGGATATTTTGCCCCGCGACGAAGAATGGCTGTTGAAAGCCCTGTCTTTGCAGTGGAGCCAACGTCCAGGCAATATCAAGGCCTGGCGCGCAATGATCGAAGAGCCCCACAACAATATCCATTTTGACATCGACACCCAAATTCGCAATGCCGAAGAAAATTTCACCAAAATTGCGATTTTGCCCAAACTCACCCATCAAATTCTCACCCCCCAAGACGAGCAATTGATCTACGATTCTGCGGCATTTATGGCCATTTCTGCCGAACGGGTCAAAGC
>JBIKWL010000151.1:0-12314 GCA_044356335.1 Candidatus Sericytochromatia bacterium | reverse complement strand
TCTTAATTTCTGAGGCCGGGTTTTAAGTCTTCCTCTGGAAGGTGCACTGCGTTGCGCATTGCCACGAAAACAAAATAGGCCTTGTTGAGATTGGTAATCTTGATCAAAAGAGACGGGTGTTTTTGTGTCTATCTGTTCGGCAGGAAGATTGTATTCATAAAAAAAATGGGGCTGATTAAACGCAACCGCATGTTCTATTTTGATAGATGTAGCCACACTGCTTGCCTGATTGATGATCGCTTTTTGACTGGAGTAGGCCTGTTCTCCTGACGAGGTACAGGTTGAAAATGTTGTCAACAGATAAATTGGGATCAACATCAGTGAATGAATCAATTTCATAAATGCTGAACCGAAGAAGCAATGAAAAAAAACTCAGAAGTTTTCCGATCTAGGGCCTGACCCATTGTTTTCATGTGCTGTTTCAGAGTGCCTTTACAACTATTAGTTAATAACACTATTATTCAATATAAAGAATTTGTCAATCCCCCATCCAAGCCAGAAATTATCTGAATTTAATAGCATGAGCTATTATAATGGGATAATAAACTGGCTTTTATTTGTGTAAAATGATTGGATCATTTGTGCATAAATCTGTTATATTTTATATCAACAAATAGTTTATATTCATTCCGCCAAGTCAATCTAGCAACAAGCGCGTCAACAAACGGTATAATAGGAGTTAACCTGTGGGAATTATTCGCCAGGTCAATCTGGGATTTAACAAAAGAAGAGATACTTTGCCACGTAAACGAACCAAACCCTTGCAGGGTTCTGCCTTTAGTCAGCGCATAACTTTGTTGCGCAAAGGAGAGAGCCTGACCATGACTGCCCTGGCTGAGCGCATCGGTGTTACGACTTCGTATATTTCCCTGCTGGAAGCAGGTGATCGCCAACCTTCACGAGAAATTGTGATTAAACTGGCGTCTGTTTTTCATGGCCCCGATGATCAGTCTCAAACAGATGAATTATTGGTATTGGCTGGCTTAAGTCCTGTTAGCTATGAGATGCAATATCAGACACAAGACACGCGTTCCATCTATGAAGAGCTTTTGCGCAGCGACCCTGAAGATTTTAAAACCTTTACGGCCCTGATTCGGCTCTTGATACGGCTGGGAGATTTTAATGCCGCGGAAGCGCATATTTACGCAGGTTTAAAGCGTTTTCAAGATGCATCTCGGCTGCAAGCGTTGATGGCTCAGCTCCAGCTTTGCAAAAAAGCCTTTGAAACAGCTTCGACGTTTCAACTCAGTGCAATTGAGCTTTATCGCAAGCAAGTCAAACCCAAAGATTTAAAGCAAGATCCTGACTTTGCTGACTTGCATACCAATTTGGGCGTGATATATTTTTTATGGGGCAGCGAAATCTTTGAATCCAGTTTTCTTGCCGAGGCCGAAGCACAAGCGGCGTTAAAAGATGCGGCATTGAAGAATTTTTTTAAAGCACTGGGCTATTATGAACAGGCTATGGCAATCACGCCAAAAGATATTTTTCTTTTGGATGAATATGCCCGTATTCGCTTTAATCTTGCGGATCTGAGTTCAGCAGATAGCTCTCAACCCCTCTGGGAAGCGGCCATTCAGGCTTTTATTGATGTGATTTGCGCTGAAGACGTTGGGGCCCTGGGACTCGAAAGTGTTCGAGAGGCCAATGCTTTTCTGGCACATGCCCACAGTAAAGCCGGTCAATTTGAGTCTGCGCGTACGTTGATTGGGGTGATTTTATCCTGTAACCCTGACTATTGGCTTATCTATTATATCAAGGCCTGTTATTACAGTTTAAGGGCCGCATCGGGGCATGAAGATGATTTAAATGCCGCTTTGTCTATGCTCGAAAGCGCTTTGCTCAATCCCCACCCCAATAACGCCAGTTTGGCTTATGCAGAGATTGATCCCGATCTGACTTTTTTGAGGCAGGGCAAAGCCAAAGAGTTTGAACAGCTGCTCGAAAAATTTAAACGTAAAAAAAAGGATAATTAGCCATGGTGCCAAAGAAAATTCAACAGGCATTGCCCATGATCTGTTTGGGTTTGTGTCTGGCTTGTGTGCCCATGAGCTCCTCGCTGCCTCCGCGCGCCTTTTCCCAAGTACAAAACGAGATCAATCCAGGTAGCAAAGGCAGTAAACCCACCGAGGCAACAGGTTCGATCATTGCCAGTTTTGATCTGGGCCAAGCACTCAAACCTGCAGATTTTCAAGTGATAGAAAGCGCGGGCTTTAAAACCGCCCAGGCAGCTGTGGGTTTTAAATTGGCTGAGATTCAAAAGGCCATCATTACGATCCAAGCTCCAGGGGCATCAACCCCTGTCAGCGCAGAATTAAATCAAACAGAAATCGCCCAGGGTTGGGTCTTTGTTTTTCGCAATTTACCAGTGGGAAATGCCAAAGTGAGCATAAAACTGCTTGGCAACAGTGATAAACCGCTCTTTGAACAAAGCCAGGATGTTTTGGTCGAGGCCAATTTGATCACGCCGGTTAACTTTGTTTTGGATTTGGATGCCCCCCAAAATTGCAGCGGCACCGCCTGCACGGGCAGTATTCAAGTGACTGTGCGAGCACGCACGCAATGTTTGGGACTGCCACGCTTTCCCAGCAGCGGCAAACCCGGTGAATCGCTATTGTTTGGTTTGGAGAGCTTGCAAGGCTCGATCGAGAAGTTTTTGATCAATTTTGGCGATGGCAGCCCGGTCTTGGAAACAGCCAGCTTTCCTGTGCGCCATGCCTATGCTGCGCCGGGCCGGTATAAGGTGTCGGTCACGCTGGATGGCCCCGCATGCAAAAGCCCGTTTGAAATTGGGGCGTATGTGAGTGTTGGGAACTAAAAAAATTTAGCGCCAAGAGGGCATGTCGTCTTCGGTTGAATTGCTCGTTAGGGTGACTGCTTGACCAGAAAAATCAGCATTAAAGACTTTAAGCTTGCTATCGCTTTTGCACACCAATTTCAAGCCATTGGGAGACCAAGCAGGACTATAACTATAGAGCAAATTGTCATATCTTACTACATTGGAGCCATCCACATTCATCATATGCACGCGCGTTCTTTGCAAATCGTTGATTATATATTGAGAAGCGAACGCAATTCTAGCCCCATCAGGTGACCAAACGGGTGATTGATCCCAAATTTTATCTGGAGAATTTGTCAGATTCGTCGTCGTTTGTAGTTGAAGATCATAGATATAAATATCCCAATTGGGATAATTTCTGACTGAAGCAAATACAATTTTTGTCCCGTCTGGCGACCAATCTGGACTATTTGCGGTATTGGTTAAATAAGTAATATTTGAACCATCCGAATTCATAACAAAGATATTTTTATCACCTGCTTGGCGATGTGAAGAAAAGGCAATTTTGGTTCCGTCAGGAGACCAATCCGGTTCATAATCACCGGCCGAATGTTGGCTCAGATTAACGAGATTGCTGCCATCTGCATTCATAACATATATCTCGGCATTTCCATCACGATAGGTTTCAAATACGATTTTTTGACCGTTGGGCGATAAATCGGGCTGAATGTCTTCGACGTTATTGTTTGTAAGTTGTATCGGATTCGTGCCATCGGCATTCATGATAAATATTTCTGAATCACCGTTCCGAAATGAAGCATAAACAATTTTGCCCGTTAAATCTGTTGGGACTGTCGGTAATGGACTTGGTGTGGGCGTGGGAGTCGGTGCAGGCAAAGCCGTTGGGGTAGGCAATGGAACAGGTGTTGGGGTAGGCAATGGAACAGGTGTTGGGGTGGGCAATGGAACAGGTGTTGACGTTGGGGTTGGCAATGGAACAGATGTAACAACAGTTGCAGGCGTGGAGACAACACTGGGTGTAGGTATTGGACTGAACGTAGAAGTTGGTGCGGATAACGGGCTTGCGGTTGGCCCTGTAGTTCCGGCGAAAACAGAGGAAGGGCTTTCCATAACCTTGTCTTCCAAGGCAATTGTTTTGAGAATATTGCCATTGAGACGGGCTTGAACAGTGACAGTTGCTGCACCCGCTTTAATGCGACGTAAACTGCCAGATTCACTGTTTAATTCAAATAATTCTGGATGGTCAACACTATAAAGCAGGTCTTTGCTTTCACTGCCATCGGGAGATTTTAAACTGGCTTGCAATTGAACTTTTTCACCGATGGCCAAGCGGTAGACAGGTTGAACGAGCAACAGTTCGGGTAAAACCTGGGCCTGCGTGCTGGCTTCTCCCAGGGCAGGGGGCAGAATTTTCACTTTAAACCGGGCTTCTTTGCCTCCAACTTGGATCCGAACGTCACTTTCTCCGGGTTTTAAGGCCTTGATCGTGCCATTGAGTTCAGAGAGTAAGTCGCTTGGGTCCATTTGCCACTTGATTTTACTGTGATTAATGATTTCAACGGTTTGGGCACTGGCCAAGCGGGCCAAAACTTTGACTTTCGCCACCTCCAGGGCATGCAGGTTAAGTTCTTGAGGCTCAACATACAATTCTACAATGGCATAGGGATCTATCCCCTCGGGGTTGAGTTTGAGTTTTTCAACCTCAATTATAGGCTTGATGATTGGCGTCGCAGAGGGTTGAAGTGGTATTTTCGGTGAAGTGGATTCGAGCAATACTTCCGAAGCACAGGATTGAAAAAGGCAACCCGCAGCAAACAAGGCTACGATTTTTTTGCTGCTCAAATGCCACCGCCCTTTTTGTATTGACTTTAAGTTGCTAATCACTAAACCCTATTTTATCAAGAATTGATTTGCAGATATGATTAATCTTTAGTTTGTAAAGACTTTATTTTTTGAGCCTGAATCCAAACCTGCATTGTTTCATGCCGCATCAAACTATTTTGCAGCGTTTTTAGGTTGAGCGATTGGGTGAGGCTCGCTGCGCTTTTGCCTACCATGAAGCTACCTATTGGACTCCGCTTGGCTGTGTCGCTGGGGCATTTACCTTTCAAAAAATTGTGCTTAGACATGGTTGCTCAATGCTTTCAACATTTCTGCCGGGATTTTTAAGCTCTGAGTTTGAACGGCAATGGGTTCAGAACTTTTCAGCTCTTTTTGAGTATGAATACTCAGATCTTTGAACTTTCTGGCCGAACTAAAGACCCTGTTTTCGATATTGCCGACCATTTTGTTATAACTTAAGACGGCTTTATTCAGGTTTTTACCCGTGTCTTCTAAATATTCAGAGGTATTGGTCAGTCGCTCGTACAGCTCTTTGCCCAGATTGGCAATCTCCCTGGCATTTTCGCTGACCGCCTCTTGCTGCCAACCATACGCCACGGTTTTCAGCAGAGCCACCAAATTGGTAGGGGAGGCCAAAATAACCTTTCTTTGAAACGCATATTCAATTAAGTGGGGGTCTTGATCCAAAGCCACAGAAAAAGCATTTTCAAGCGGCAAAAACAGAACAACAAAATCTGGTGTGTGTTCAAGCAGCGACCAATAGGCCTTGCTACTCAATTGGTCAATATGGGTGCGAATATGTTTGGCATGGCGCAAATATTCAGCTTTGCGCTGTTCTTCACTGTGAATCTCTTGGGCATTGAGATAGGCCTCAAGCGGTGTTTTGGCATCGACCACAATTTTTTTGCCACCCGGCAGGCTGACGAGCATGTCTGGCCTTCGTTTGCCATCTTCGCTGTCCAGCGAAGTTTGTAATTCAAAATCACAATGTTCTTTCATTCCCGCCATTTCAACGACATTTTTGAGTTGTAATTCGCCCCAACTCCCTCTCACTATGGGTTTTCGGAGGGCTGCTACCAATTGAGATGTTTCTCCTTTGAGTTGGGTTTGCCCTTCCATCATTTGTCGGACTTGCTCATTTAAAGCTTGGTAAGAACCCTCGCGTTGGGTTTCAATCCCGCGCACCATTTGATCAAATTTGCTCAGGCTCTCAGTGATGGGAGCCAGGGCCACTTCAACAGATTTGGTTCGGGTTTCCCAATCGCCCAAAGCCCTTTGCTGCAAATTCGAAAAGCTATTTTCTAAAATTTGGTGCAAATCTTTGCTTGTCTGAGACATGACATCCTGACTCAAAGATTTAAAACTCTCTCGCAATTGTAGCTGCTGATTGCCAAAGTGCTGAGCTTGACTTAACAGTTCAGCTTTTAGCTCTTCGATGCGTACTTCACGCTCAGAAATCAGGCGTTGCAAAGCTTTTTCTTGCTCTAGAAATTGCCCTTTGAAGAGGTCTTGTTGAAGCGTTTGTTGGTTTTTGAGATTTCGCAATTGTTCATTCAGTGTCGCCAACTCAGCACTTGAGCGGTTAAGCGCTGCTTGTTCTCTGGCCAAAGCATGTCCTTGGGCCCAAAACCAAACGGCTCCCCCTCCGAGCGAAAATCCAAAAGCGATTAATGAGAGTGATGTTGCTAATTCCATCAATTGAGTCCTTCTTTCTGTATGGCTTAATGTTTAAATCCAATAGGGAAGTGTTCCAACCGCTTGGCCGGGCCGAATACCCCGCTGCGCCATCCAGGCCATTTGGTCGCTGTAGTGCACTGTGATGGGCAATCGCGGAGCCGCCTGAGAGCCATAATGCAAGAGCGTCAATTTGTAAACCGACTCGACAGCTTGCTCCAGGGGCAAACTGCCATCACTCACAATTCGCAAAGGCTGTGGTGTGGCGTTGCCAAAGGGTGGGAGAGAAGAAACCATCAGGGCTTCATTTTCGTTGATCGTGATCAGATCTCCCTTGCTTGGAGCAGAAATGCCTGCTCCCCGTTGGCGATAGAGCCGTGGATTGCCTGTCTTTATCACGGAGACCAAATGGAATTGAGCACCGATTTCTTGGCCCCAACGCTCAAAATGCGCTTTTTCGTTTTGACGATAGGGACCATCGCGATGGATCAAAACACGTTTGTTTTCAAATTCAGTTAAAGGAAAGAGTTCTTCGATCACGCGGCGACTCAGGGTTTCTCCTTCCAGCACATCCGGCGGCAGAAGATGGTACGAAAAGAAATTGCCATCGTTTTTAAATACCCTTGTAGCGGCAACTACATTGGTACTGCCACTGCTGCGCTGTTTGGCTTTTCGCGAAATATCCAGCCCCACAACAAAATCCGTAAATTGCATAGGCTCAGCCAAGACGTAAGGTACCTGGCCTGTTTTGGCCAGGATGCCCAGTACCAGATTGGTGATCGCGCAGCTATAACCAGGTTTGCTTTGAGAGCCTGATTCAAAAAGGCGATGTAAGACCATGTTTTGACTTTGAATCCCAGACCGCAATAAGGTCTGTTTTAAAACGCGATACATACTGTTTTCGTCTGCATTTTCGTCTTCAAAGGCATGTTCAAAGGGGAGTACACTCAAGACAAAATCTGTTGCATTTTCTTGCTTTAATTGAGCCACTGTTCTCTCAATTTCTCCCCGAGTACCCTCATGTAATTGCAAAGAGTTTTTACCCTCAAAGTTTAAATTGACCCCAAAACTGCGGCATTCTTGTCTAAGATCTGACAAAAAATTGAGTATGGCAACTTTAAAAGCCTCAAATTTCTTTGATGGGCAGAAATAAATGACCCGCGTGCGGATTTTGCGTGAAATTTGGTTGGGTGCATACAACCCACATTTTTTGAGTTGTGGCAAGATTGATTGCCTTGCTGGGGAAAAGACCTGGTTATTGCCCAACAAAAGCGAATCGTTGAAATTTTTTACAGACACGGGCTGTACCCAAGCAGAGGTAAGAATTTGGGCCGCTTGCAAAGGTTTAACCAGGGCCGAAATCCATTGCCAACGCACTTGGGGATCCAAGCGCTGAGCTTTAAGAATCGCTTGAGCATTGAGTTTGAGATGGGAATAAATTTCGGGGTGAGGGACCAATTCCAAAATATGGGCTGGGTAATCGTATGAAAAATTGCGTTTTTTCAATGAGATTATTGGGGTCTGATCAGTGCCTGAGCGGATGGCCTCTGCGATTTCCGGTCTGGGTTTATGCGCCAATAAACGCTCGCGATGTTGACCCAAAAGTCCTTTTAAACTGGCTAGTTCACCTGTATTGCCATCCAATTTGCAGCGCACTTTGACCCCTTTTTCAAGCAAGCCAGGGAAGCGATTGAGGGTCTCGATCAAGTCTGAATGAAAGACAGTCTCCGAACGCAAAGACACCGACACACAGGGTTGGCCTTGAACGACCATATCGTCACAAATGACTTTACGCAGAACCTCTACTTCTCCAATCCGCACATGGGCAGGTTCTATAATGCGCTCGAACTGGCGTTTAAACTTTGTCAATAACCCTTTGGCCACAAAACAAGCCTGCTCAGCGGAATTGGCCCCTCGGTTGGTAGCGGTGAGTCCCTCGATTGCGGCTAACTCTGGCTTATGCTCCCAACAGGATTTTAAGAGCGATTCCCACTCAGACTCTTTCACAGCGTGGTCAGAGACCAATTTGCATTCACTGGCTACCCACATTTTTTGAGTTTGTTGGCGCAGCGAATAGGCCAACTTCCAGCTCAGGGATTTGAGTGAATCAAGATCTGTGCCACTTCTCAATTCATAGACAAAGAGCGGGGGTAAAGTAGCAATTTGGATCGGAAAAATTTCGGATAAGATCTGGGCCTGCATAAGCGGTGCCTCCATAAAATTCCCTTGTGAGAGGGGTTATGAAGGTAATCTAAACTCTCTATTTCGGGAAAAAGTGTCAGAATCCTTTATCCGGAAAATTAGAAGCTATGGATTCGGAGAACAAGACATGGCCCCGTTCAAAGCTCTTGAGTACGGCCCTGTTCTTGTCCATGCTGTCGATAAAATAGACCTCACGGTGTTGGCATTGGGGGCAAACCCCCACTGTTAAAAAGGGTGAGAGAGAAACAAAATGGTCAGGGGCCAATTGCAAGATTAAATCTGCTTTGGAAAACGGATGAGGACTGCTCAAGGTTTCGTTGTATAAAGCCGGGTGATCGCCCATGTGGCGCAAACAGGTCAATTCAAATACGGATTGGCTGGATAGATAATTCAGTTCAAGCACCTCCCAAAGCGGATAATCTTTGAAAAAATTCAGGGCCCCCATCACCTGGTTTAAGGCCTGAAAAGCCTGCTCAAAGGCCTGTAGATATTGGTCCTCTCCGATCGGGCCCCGATCGTGTTTAAAATCGTTTTTGGCAGAGATAAGGTCATTTAATGCTTTGCCTGGGCCTTGGTGCATCTTGTCTAATTTAAGCCTGGCCAATTCGTGCACCCAGGGTAAATCTGGCTGGGGTTCTGTTTGCAGCATTGCGAGGCCCTCGATACAGCACTTGCGCCAATGCCCCAAACTGGCTCCCTGTTTGCGCCAAGTAGAGACCATGGATTTGAGCAAAGCCTCGCCTCGCTGTTGGGATTGCAGCAACGCCAGTACCTGGCAGGCCAAAAAAGCCGTTAAATTTTCGACCAGTCGCAATAGTTCTTTGTAACGTTCCATGGGTTTGCGCAGACTCAAGATTTGGCGGTAGAGAAAGGCCAAGACAAAGGGATAATACGCGCAGATCTGGTATTCAACCTTGAGCAGGTTTTGGGCACTGCTTTGCATCATTTGGGCTGTGGCCCGCAATTGGTAAAGGCTTTGCAGTTTCTCTTCGCTTGGGGCCGTGCCAATCAGATCCCGTGGGGCCTGAAAGAGAGCTGCCACACGTAGATGTAATTCATCATGTAATTGGTAGAGCTCCTTGAGAAAGCCCGGTTCTAAAGGCAAGACCACAATCGGTATCTGCAAAAGATCTTGTTGGGATAAACGGGGCTCTAAGAGGCCAGAGACGCGGGTAGACAGAAATTTTTTGAGGGCCTCAGATTGGAAGTAGGTCCAGAGATAGGGGCCATCTAAGCAGGGATATTGCGCCACTTGCTTGGATTTTAAACGCAAACAGAAAACGGGAACAGTGGGTAAAAAGGGTCTTTCCTGCTGGTTCCAAATCATACCTTCAGTCGGGTGGGAAGAAAGCACAGGCACGCAAATATCTCCAGGCAATAATTGAAAGGGCCCATTTTCTGGTTCCAAAACAAAGCACTCACACAACTCTCCCAGAGGCAAAGATGGCCCTTGCTGTAAAAATTCAGCCTCAAAATAGTCTGTACAGGGCAATAATTGCGACAGGGTCCAGGGGGTCTGGCTCTCTGCTTGCCAAGCAACCCCCGCCTCCCCAGATTCACAGGGCTCTCGGCGAAGGGCAGCCCAAAAGGCCGGGCTGATCAGATGTGGCTCACTTGATTCTGTCTGCTCGGGCAGTTTTTCGATCCAGGTTTTGGCTGAAGGTTTGGCGGGGGTTGAAAAATAACAGATATGCTGGGTTGTTGATGTGGCCTGAAAGGGTTCGAGCCAGGCATCCAAATGGAATTTTTTTAATAAAAATCTGCGTGACTCTGAGCGCTGTTTATTGGCCCAGATCTCGGGGGGTAGTGCGATGGCCATGCTTCCCTTGAGTGCAGGGAGCAGATAGTCGAGCAAAACTGGTCCTGCTGCCATTAGACTCACTTTGGCAGGGAAGTCAAAGCCGTGGGGCCAACAGAACAGGGTTTCGTCGAGTACAAAGTGGCTGCTTGGAGGCAGCTGCGCCACTAATTTTTTTAAGGCCTGGAATGAAGCTATTTTTTTAAGCTCAAAGACGGGCGCGAGTGAGGGAAGACCCGCCAGATCGGGTTTGGGTAAGCCGGGAAAGCGATCGGGGTCCAGGGAAAGACGTATCATGCCAAACTCGGGGTCAGTTTTGGTAAAATCATAATTTTGCCCGTCTGTTAAATACACCCCTTGAAAGAAAAATTCCTGGGCCAGTAATTCCAATTCATACTCCAGGGTATTGTACTCAAGTGTATTGTCCTTCAAAACAGGTAGTACCCCAATTGCCCAACTCTTATCGCGACTGGGTTCAAGCACCAAATCACAGGTCATTTTGGAAAAGTTGAGATGGTAATCCACATGCAATTGCAGCGAAGACGCTGGCCAGCCTAAAAACAACAATTGGCGATAAATCCAATCCAGATGCTCTGCTTTGTTGTAGCCCTCGGGCCCCACCCAAGCGCGTAGGGCTGAGATATCCCAGACCTGCCAATCGGGGTGGGTGATTCCAGCCCAGGCGGCGGGATCGGTGGTCAACACAATCTGGGCCCCCGAAAAAGGGTGGGGCCGAGGCAGGCTTAAATATTGTTGCAGCAGAGATAATTGACTCATTTTTTGCAGAAAAGCATAACAGCCTTTGGGATCGACGTCAATTCAGGTTTTGACACTTAAGCCCGAAATGGGGGGGTAAAAATAGTTTTGAAAGTGGGGGCGCTTACGTTTACAATGAACCATCTTTCAACAAGCAACTGGGTTTTTCTGACAATACCACACGCCATTGAGCGTCCAAGGGGTTAATCCATGGCCAAAGCAATACAGCAACTCATTTCTCCAGGCTCGCGGGTCGAAATTCGCAACGAAGAATGGCTGGTGCGCAGAGTGGACCATCTGGGCGAAGGGCAGGCCCTGCATGTAACGGGGGTGTCGGAGCTGACCCGCAACAAAGACGCGGTTTTTCTCACGGCCCTCGAAGCTGAGATTCGCCTGCTCAAAGCCGAAGAGACGAACCTGATTCCCGACCCTTCGTATGGCTACCAGCAGAGCAAGCTCTACCTCGAAAGCCAATTGCGGCAAATGATTCCCCCCCAAAGCGAAAAACCCAAACTGTATCTTGGCCACCGGGCCGCCATGGACGTGGTGCCCTACCAGCTCACCCCCGCTTTGCAGGCGCTGGAACAGCCCCGACAGCGCATCTTGATTGCCGACGCCGTGGGGTTGGGCAAAACCCTGGAATGCGGCATTTTGCTGAGTGAGCTGATTCAGCGGGGCCAGGGCAAACGGATCTTGGTGCTGGCCACCAAAAGCCTCTTGACCCAGTTTCAAAAAGAGATGTGGAGCCGCTTTACCATTCCCTTGGTGCGCCTCGATTCGAACGGCATTCAGCGGCTGCGCAGGGATATTCCCACCAATCACAACCCCTTTGACTATTTTGACAAAACCATTATCTCGATGGACACCCTCAAACAGGACACCGAATACCGGCGCTATTTAGAGCAATCTTGGTGGGACATTATTGTGATCGACGAAGCCCACAACGTGGCCGAGCGCGGTGCCCACTCCCTGCGGGCCAAATTGGCCAAATTGCTGGCTTCGCGTTCAGATACCCTGATCATGCTCTCGGCCACCCCCCACGATGGCCGGGCCAAGAGCTTCGCCAGCTTGATGAATATGCTCAACCCGACCGCCATTGCCAACCCCGAACATTACAGCAAAGACGAGATTCAGGGCCTGTTTGTGCGGCGCTTTAAAAAAGATATCAAAGACCAGGTGCAAACCGCCTTTCAAGAGCGCAGCATTCACGAAGTGCATATCCCCGCCAGCGAAAGCGAAGAG
>JBIKWL010000035.1:0-41587 GCA_044356335.1 Candidatus Sericytochromatia bacterium | reverse complement strand
ATCAGAAAGCCCCCGCCGGCTATCCTGGTACCACTCAAGTGGCCAGCACCTCTGCAGCTGCTAAAAACTACAACGTGACCACAGTTCAAACCGGTGGCGTGACCACCTACACAGGTACTTGGGGCGCATTGGGCGGCACCGCCGTCTATGACACCACCGACCTGACCCACAAAACTGTGTTGCTGTTGCCTGGTTTCGCCAGCGGCACCTTCACCAGCACTGCTGCTTCTGCAACCAACGATACCCTGACAGGTACAGCCATTTTGGGTGACGGCACCAGCGTAGCTGTGACCTCCGGCAACATTGCTGGCGCCAACTATGCTGACGTTCAGACTGCTCTGAATGCCATCGCGGGTCTGGCCAACAGCACCTTCACTGTAACGGGTTCAGCTGCAGCTTCAGCCGCCAACACCACTTACACCATCACCTTGGGTGCTGGTGCAACTCTCGGTGGCGCAGCTCCTGCCAAGTCCATCCGTTACATCACCTTCACCGGTGGTACCAACGCAGCCAGTCTGGGCATCTCCGCCACGACACCTTATAACGTGTATCCCGGCGTTGCCGCTGGCACCCGCATGAACCTGTACGTCCCTGGCGACACCGTCCGTGTGAAAGTCAACAGCACCGTGTTGGATCCCGCTGGTAACACCCTGGATTCTTCTCGCGACAACGCTTCCGCCAACGCCAGCTAAGCTAAGCGCTTCTTGCTGAGCCTTGGCGAAGCTTAGAAGAAGCTTATGCGCAGACGTAGGCGAAGAAAGAGCCAGCAAGGATAGCCAAGGCTATTCGGATGCGAAAGCAAAACAAGCTTAAGGCCCCCGCAAGGGGGCTTTTTGTTTATTATGATCAAAAAACGGCTCTTGGCTGAATCGGAAAAATACGGTATCTTAGATAAACGGCTCTATTTGGCTTTTATTTTTTTAAATCAAAGTTTTTCGATGGGCTTAATAAATTTTTAGAACACACTGTCTTTTCCCTGAAAGGAATTTTCACACTTTTATGACTAAACAACGTCTGCTTTCAACTGGTCTGGGTCTGGCCGCCACCCTCTCAATGGTCGCTTGCGGCCCTGCGACAAACACTCCCACCACCCCCAGCTCACCCAATGCCAGTCCTACCGCGGCTGTCAGTGCAACCCCTGCCCCTGTTGGCACGCCTACACCTGACGCTTCCCCCACTGCTGTTGGCTCTGCGACACCCACCCCCGCTGTCTCCCCCTCGGCTGCTGTGAGTGCCACGCCTGTGCCCGCTGCAACCCCAACCCCCGTAGCCACCAACACCCCCCTGCCCGCTGCCACCAGCGATATTTCGGTAATTGAAAAAACCACCTTCAACGGCAAAATCTTTGATGACACCAACTCTCCCCTGGACGGCGTCACCGTTAAAGTGAAATCGCTGAACAGCTCCGTGCCTTTCGAAGCGACCACAGTGACCGCTGGCGGCACCTATGCTTTCAACAACGCTCCTTCCGGTGTTCAGGTCGAAATCATCTCTTCTAAAGCTGGCTTCACCACCCGTAAACGCGTTGAAGTGCTCAAATCCAACAAACAGGGCGACCCCAACGCCAACCGTTATGACTTTGGTACCGATGGTGGCAACGCCACTTTCTCTGCCTCTTATAACGCATTGAGCGACAAACCCGAAGTCACCATGGTCACCCCTGCCCGCAATGGCTCTGGTGTCGACCCCAAAACCAGCTTCGTCTTAAAATTCTCCGAGCCCATGGACAAAAAGACCGCTGAAGACACCTTCACCGTTCGCTCCTTCAACAGCCGCAAAATGACCGTGGATGCGGGCAACCTGCGTGTGGCCGGTGGCGCCAATACCCTGACAGGCAACGGCACAATTGCCACCAACTTCGTGGGTGCCAACTCGTCCAAAGTGTGGGACAAAGATGCCTTTAATGTCAGCTGGAACAGCGACGACACCGAAGTCACCTTCTCCTTTAAAGAAGAAAAACTGCTGCCGACCGACAAAGACAGCAATTTGGTGCCCGACTACAACGTGGCTTTCAATGGCTTCAACTCCAACGATCGTCTCTTGAAAGACAAAAGCGGCATTTCCCGCAGCGACAAACACTTCAAATTGACCGACGGTGATTTTGAAGAGTCTTACAAATTCTCGATCAAAACCGACGAAGTCAAACCCACCATCACAGGCATTACCGCTGAAACCAACGAAAACGGCGGCCAAAATGGCGACTCCGTGCGTGTCCGTTACAGCGAGCGCATGATCATCTATACCCGCGACATCTCAATTGCCGGTGGTATGGAAAACGTGGCGGGTGCAGATCAAAAAGCCCCCGGCGGTTATCCCAGTGGCACGGTTGCCACAACCAACGCTGCTGCCAATAATTACACGGTGACCACAGTTCAGACCGGTGGCGTGACCACCTTTACAGGTACTTGGGGCGCTTTGGGCGGCACCGCTGTCTACGACACCACCGACCTGACCCACAAAACCGTGCTCTTGCTGCCTCCCATCCAAGGCACCCTGAGTTCAACTGTGGCAGCCCCTCCCGGCAGCAACCAGTTCCAGGCCCCTGGCATGACCTTCTTGCTCGCTGACGGCACCACCACGACGCCCACGGCCACCAATACCCAGGCCAATGGCGGCAAGTATTTCCGCAATGCGGGTTCTGCGCTCGTGTCTTCGACACCGGGTACCAACGGTGTTGGTGCTACTGCCGGTGGTGATGTGGCAACAGTTGACTTTTTCTATACAGACGGCACAGCAGGTTCACAGGCAACCGCAGATCTCGGTGCCAACTGTACCGCAGCGAATCTTCAGACCCAGTTGAATGCCATCATGACCAACACAACCGGTTGGACCGTCACCGATAGCAACGCTGGTAATTTGGGTGGAACAGATACGGTCACATTGTCCCTGACCACAACGGCCCAACATGGCGGTAAAAACGTCTCTGCAGCGGTTGTCCGACTGTCTGGCGCATTTGTGGCTGCTAAATTGGGTGGTGGTACACTGCCTGTGGGTGGTTATCTGGTAACCGGCAATATCACCGAATCTCTGTCTTCACTGTTTACTGCTGGTGGTGCCACTGGGGCGGGAGATCTGGGTAACCTGGATTTCTTCTACACCGATGGCACAACAGAGCTGAACGTGAACACCGCAGCCTTTAACGGCGGCGCAGCCAACGCAACTGCGACCCATCTCGATACTGCACTTGATGCGCTCTTGACAGGTGGGACCTTTAACGTGGTGGACAGCCCCCTGGGTGCAGGCAACAATGCTCATATCGAAGCTGGTGAGCGCTTCCATGTTGGTTTGAGCGCTGGCGCTACCCGTGCAGGCAAGACCATTGCTTTGGTTCGCCTCAACAATACCGCCACTGGTTTTGTTGCTGGCAAATTGAACAGCGGCACCGGTTGGGTTCTGCCCGACGAATACGCACAGGTTCAACATATTCTGAATAATTATTTGTTGCCCACGGGTGGGCTGTTTACGGTGACAGAAACACCTTCTGTGGCAGCAGGCAAAACCGCTGGCGTCTTTAACGCCGGTGATACCTTCTCCTTCTCCTTGGGTGTGAATGCCAAAAATGCTGCAGGCACCAACGTGCTGAAGGTAACCATTCCTCAGGGCGCTGCCAGCACTGGTTTTGCTACCAATGCCATCAATGCGCCGACCGCTGGCTTTGTGGTTTACCCCAATACAGCAGTCAATGGCCGTTTCGACCTGTACAAACCGGGTGATACCGTCCGCGTGAAAGTCTCCAGCACTGTGTTGGATCCCGCCGGTAACACCCTGGATTCTTCTCGCGACAACGCTTCCGCCAACGCGAGCTAAGCAAATTCTAGCAGAACTGCCAAGTTCTGCTTAGAAGAGGCTTGCTTTGGTTGTTAGCGAGTTTATGAGCGTTACAACCAAGGACAGCATTGCTATGCAAAGCTAAGCGAAACGTGAAAGAATCTGCCCGGATTGGCTTTGCCAGTCTGTGCAACACCCTCAAAATGGGAACAAATCCTGTTTTGGGGGTGTCTTTTTTTTAGGTTTACTTTTAAAATACTTGCATTTGTCCCTCTCAAAGGGGATGATCTAATGTGGACGACACAAGAACAATCGGATGGAGCTTTGCAATGAAATACCGTTTATCCCTCTTAAGTCTGACCAGCCTCTCTTTGCTGGCGGCTTGCCAAACCACAACCCCCACTCCGTTAAATACCCCCAGCCCCGTTCCCACAGCAACTCCGATTGTCTCAGCTCAGCCGACACCCACCCCTGCCCCGGTTGCCACAGCGACCCCGGCTCCCACCCCGACCCCCACGCCAGTACCTACCGCCACGGCCACAGCCACCCCGGTTCCAACACCCGTCCCCACCGCTGTGCCAACAGCCACCCCGGTTCCCTCGCCGACCGCCAATCCCACTTCGACCTTGCGGGTGTTGGTTTTCGACGATTTGGGTTCACAGTTAAACAATGCGATTGTCAAAGTCAAATCCAATGATCCGCTGTTGGTCTACGAAGCCACCGCAACTTTGGAAAATGGCTATCACGTGATCAAAACAATCCCCACCCAAAAAACGATGCAGGTCAGTGTGACTGCGCCGGGTTATACCACGCGCACACGGCTGGTCTCTCTCTCCGCTTTGGAAACAAAGCTGGATTTGGAGTTCAAAGGCGATATCTTCGCCATTTCGAATAAACCCGAAGTGGTCATGACCAAACCCGCTTATTCGGCCTCTTTGAATGCCGATGGCATCATTGAACTCACTTTCAGTGAAAATATGAACAAAGAATCGGTCCAGCGCTCTTTTTCGATTCAGTCCAATTCCCCTGAAGTGGTCAAATTACAGGTGGGCACCCCCGTCCCCAAAGCGGTTTCTGTGCGCGGTATCCCCTCAGATTCTGTCTATGATATTCGCCATTTTGACTATGAATGGGACACCGACCGCGTTTTTCGGCTCAAACCCAAATATGGTTTGCCGATCGCGACCGATGCCCGTTTTCGTCTGATCCTCTCTTATAACGATGGCAGTGGCAGCGCTGATACCGGTGGCGCCAAAGATGTGGATGGCAATAAAATTCGCCAGGCCAATATTTCGACCTCCACCGTGATCAATGACAATACCAACGTTGCCGAAACCGTGACCGTGGAAGATGGCCCCTTTTTGGTCGGCACCCAATACAAGGCCTATTTGCCCTTTACCGTCACCGACAATCTCTCTCCCACACGGGTGGTGGGCGTGGGCTCAGAAGTCTCTCCCCGTGACAATTTCTTTTTGAATTTTTCCAAAGATCTGTTTTATGATTTGACCACGGCTCAGACGGTGGTGGGCGGTGCCAACGGCCAAGCCGGTGCCGCAGCTGCCGGCAATGCCTTTGTCAGCGCCGCTTTGGCAGCCAAAAATTACCGTCTGAGTTGCAATGGCGTCAATGTGACTTTGCCCGCTTCGGCTGTTGCGGTGTTCACCTCTTCCAACCGGGTGATGCTCTCTGTCGCGGATACCGACAATCTGTTTAATACCAGCGACAATTGCACCGTCAATTTTTCGGGCCTGGTCGATACAGCAGGCAAATTCATGGCTGATCCTTCGATCAGTTTTGTTGCACCTTAGACAGATTTATTTGTCGCGCTGAATTACTTTACGAATTGCTGTAACTGGCTGAGCACTTCTTCCAGAGGGGCTTGCCAGTCACCCGCCTGTTTTTGTCTGAACAGGCGCATCTGGGGATACCAAATCGAATCGCTGCGATTTTCCTGCCAGCGCCAATCGGCGGCAAAAGGCAGCAAAACCCAGGTGGGTTTGCCGAGTGCGCCCGCCAGGTGAGCTGTGGCCGTATCGACGCTGATGACCAGATCCAGGTTCTCGATCCAGGCGGCGGTATCTGCAAAATCGTGGATCTCAGGGCTGCAATCGACCAATTCGGGAAATCTTTCAGTGAGTTTGCCACTGGTTTCGGGTTCGTCTATTTGCAGGCTGTGCCATTTCACCCCTGAAAAGCCCAAAAGCAAGCTCAAAAAGGGCTCTGGCAGCGTTTTAGCCAGGCTTTTCTGGCGGGTGATGCGATCTTTGCCAGGGCCCGGCGCCCAAACCAGACCCACTGCTGGTTTTTCTGCTTGAATAGCGGGCTTGTTTTTACCGGGGTGGCTCGCAAGATAGGGAATGTCCACCGGCAAGGCCTCACCTGTTTGCTGAAAGATGCCAGGCAAACGCATGATCGGGCAATAATAATCTGTTTCTGGCAAAGCCTGTCCTTCGCTGGGCCAGACTTCAATGCCTGCGAGGGATTGAAAGAGTCGAACCAAAGGAGAGGGGGAGAGGCAGTAGATTTTTTCTGCTGCTTTTTTTTCTTTGAGCAGGGCCAAATAGCGGCAAAATTGAATTTGATCGCCAAATCCTTGCTCGGGCAAAATCAGGATGGTTTTTCCCGTCAGATCTTCGCCTTGCCAGAGCTTGCTTTGGCCCATTTCGGGCAGCGCTGCGGTATAAGGCAAACGCCAACGCCATTCATATTCCTGCCAACCCCTCTCAAATTGCCCCTGAGACAGCAGAATATGGGCCAAGCTAAAATGGGCTTCGGCCATATTGGGTTCTTGTTTGAGCAGTTCCTGATACGCCGCTTGGGCCGTTGCTAGCTCCCCTTTGCTCTGGGCCAGATAGGCCAGATTATAGCGGGCACCTACATGGTTGGGTGCTTGTTCTAAGACCGTCTGGTAACAGCGAGTCGCTTCTTCAGGCTTGAGCAGGGCCTCCCAGGCGTTGCCGAGATAAATCCAGGCATCGAGCTGCTTGGGCAAGGCCGCTACGACCTGTTCGAGCAGATCCCGGCTTTTGTCGGGCAGGTTCATTTCCAATAAGAGGCGGCTTAAATTGAGCGCGGCGGGGGTAAATCCAGCGTCAAAGCGCAGGGCAGCCTCGTAGCTGGGCAGGGCTTTTTCGGGCTCACCCATGGCCTCAAACAAAGTGCCGAGATTATACGCTGCAGGTGCATAGCGGGGGTGGATTTCTAAGGCCCGTTGGTAATGCTGAAAGGCATCCACGGGTTGGTTGATTTGCTGAAACAAAGCCCCCGCATTGGTCAGGCTCTGGTAATGATTGGGCTGATACTGGTAACATTGGCGATAACTTGCCACCGCCTCGGCGATTTCGCCAGCTGCCTGTTGCAAGAGGCCGAGCTGGAACCAGGCCTCGGCATAATTGGGCTGGTAGAACACGACCTGTTTCAGCGCTTCGCGGGCCTGAACGGGGTCTTTTTCGGCAATTTCGAGCAGGGCCCAATTGTACCAGGCATCGACAAAATTGGGTTGGCGGCGCAGGGCCTCGCGAAAATGCCCCCGCGCTTTGCCGATTTGGCCCAGTTCTTGGTAGAGGGTGGCTGCATTGTTGTGCATCTCAACCGAATCTGGCAGCTTTTTTAAGGCCTTGCGGGTGTGCTGCAGGGCGGCTTCAAATTGGCCCAAACTGCGCATGACGGCCGCCAAATTGCCATGGAAAATCGGGTTCGCTGGATCTATCTCCAGGGCAGCTTGAATCGCCGTCTGGGCCGCTTCCAGTTCTCCTTGTTGAAACTGAATCAGACCGAGTAAATGGTGGCTGTCTGCATCTTGGGGCTGGTTTTGCAGATGTTTTTGCGCGAGTTGGGCTGCTTGGGCCAGTTGGCCCTGTTGAAAGAGTGCGAAGGCCTGCTGAAAGGGTGCGAGAGAGGACATGCATTGTTTCCTGATGTGTATTTGGATAGGCATGATTGGCTTTGCCCATCTGTTGTATTATAACCGCTCTGCTTTTTTCAGGTTTGGCCTGTGTTTTTATAACTTGTCAATCGATCGCGCCTTTGTCAAAATGAACCAAAAGAAAGTATCTATGCAAACCAACCCGCTGTTTATCCAGGCCGAATCCCTGCGCAAAGCAGCCCAGTGGACTGAGGCCGAAGCCGCTTATCGCAGCTCTTTAGCGACAGAGCCCAGCCATGTGGCGGCTTTGTTTGGGCTGGCTTTGGTCTTGCAAGAAACAGGACAATGGCTTGAGGCCGAAAAAATCTACCTGGATTTGAGCCTGCGTTTGCCCCAAAACCCCATTGTGGCCATGAATCTCGGCAATCTCTATCTCGAACAGGGCAACGTTGATGCCGCCGAAGCCCAATTTTTGAGAGCCTTGCAAGCAGATCCTCAACAGGCTTTGGCTTGGTACAATTTGGGGCGTTTGCAGCAGCAGCGTGGTGCTCTCGCGGCCGCTGAACAGGCCTACCGCCAGGCCCTGTCACTGGCCCCCGGCTTGGCCCAAGCGGCCAATTCTCTGGGCACAGTCTGGCAGACCCAACAGCGCTTTGAACAGGCCCTCTCGGCGTATCATCGGGCTTTGGAGCTGCAGCCAGATCTGCTCGCGGCCCGGAACAATCTGGGCACGGCTTTGCTTGAAATGGGGCTGCTGCCTGAAGCTGAAAGCTGTTTTCGCCAGGTCTTGGCCCAGGCCCCAGACTTTAAAGAGGCCTGGCTCAATCTGGCCCAAGCTCTGCGCAGCCAGGGACAGGCCCAGCAGGCTTTGCAGGCCACCGAGCAGGCTGTGAATCTTGCCGGAAATTCGGCAGGTTTGTCACTGTTACAGGCTTTGACCTTGCCGCCGATCTATGCGGATCAGGCCGATTTGTTGAATTGGCGCGCACATTTCACCCAGTCTTTGGCCGAGTTGGAAAATGCCTCCCTGATTTTAAAAGAGCCCTGGCAAGAACTCAAAATTACGCCTTTTTATTTGGCTTACCAGGGTTTGAATGACCGCGAACTCATGGCGCAATGGGCGCGGATCCAACGCAAACTCTGCCCCGAACTGCTGTATACCGCACCCCATTGCAAGGCCTATCGCGGACCCCGTGCAGCCAAACTTCGGATTGGTTTTGCCTCGTTTCATTTGCGCGAACACACGATTGCCACGCTCTTTGCGGGCCTGATTCAGCACTGGGACACACGGGCCTTCGAGCGGATTATCATTTGTTTTGCACCTCCCACAGGCGCGCTGATGCAACAGCTCAAAGAGAGTGTTGAAGGGGTTTTGTTGCTCTCGGATTCGTTTTGGCAGGCCCGCCAAGAAATCGCCGACCTGGAGCTGGACATCTTGCTCTGGCTCGATCTGGGCATGGATCCGCGCAGTGGCTTTTTGGCTCAGGCCCGCTTGGCGCCCTTGCAGGCAGTCACCTGGGGGCACCCTGTTACCACGGGGATCGCCAATCTGGATCTGTTTATCTCCAATCAAGTGCTTGAGCCGCCTGAGCTGCCTGAGCTGCTCACGGCCCAGAGACACTACAGCGAAAAATTGGTTTTGTTGCCGCATTTGCACCCCTATTACGCCTTGCCCAAACCTGCTTTGCCCGACCGAGAACGCTTTGGTCTGGGGGGACAAACCCATTATTACCTCTGCCCGCAAAGTCTGTTTAAAATCCATCCCGATCTGGATCCCCTCTGGGCCGAGTTGTTGAGACAAGACCCCCAGGGGGTGATTCTTTTGCCAGCGGCGCCAGTGCCCGCTTGGCAAGACCTTTTACAGCAGCGCTTTCGGGCCACTTTGCCCGATCTCTGGCAGCGGATTGTCTTTTTTCCGCGCCAGTCCCCGCAAGATTTTCAGGCCCTTTTAAGCAGTGTCGATGTGATTCTCGACTCTGCGCCGTTTGGGGCAGGCAATACAGCTTATGAGGCCCTGGGGCAAGGACAGCCCCTTGTCACCTGGCCTGGAGACTTTCTGCGCGGGCGTTTTACCCAGGGTTTTTATCGCCAAATGGGTTTGGCCGATTTGATTTCTACTTCGCCCGAGGCCTATGTTGAGCGGGCCTTGGCTCTGGCGTTGCAGCCCGAACTCAAACAGGTCGAGAGCCAACGTATTCGTGCGGCTCAGCCGCTTTTATTTGAACAAACCCAAGGTCTGCGCGAGCTGGAGCAGATTTTGTTGCAGGAATGGGAGCAGCGCAGGCAAAAAAAATGATTGGTTGAATTTAGCAAAAAACACGCAAGTTTTGCTTAAGTAATTACTATATTGAGGTTAAGCGAAAGTAAAATTTGAGGTGTTTTATGGCTAACCTGCGTGTCAATGGAACGAACCCTTTTAACTCAGTCCCCTCTTCCTCTGCCCCTTCTTCCCGTCCGATTATTCCCAGTGACGCTCCCCGCCGTTCTGAGCCCGTTCGTGACAATTTCAGCAGCGACAGCCGCCGTGGCAATATCCCCAGCAATTCTGTGCAGTTTGGCAGCAACCCCTTTAACAATTCTCCCAGCTCTGATTTCAGCAAACCCGTGATCCCCAATGACCGTCCCAGCGATCGTCCTTATGGTCAGGATCCTTTTAACAAACCCCATCAGCCCAAACCGCCAGTCCACAACGACCGTCCTTGGGGCCACGATCCCTTCGACAAACCCAATTACCCCCAACCCCCCCACAACGATCGCCCCTGGGGTCACGATCCCTTTGACAAGCCCAATTACCCCGTTTTGCCCAAACCCCCTGTTTTCCCCGATCGTCCTTGGGGCCAAGATCCCTTTGATCACGACCCCTTTAACAGCGATCCCTATGGATCAGGCAATTGGGAAGAGCGTCAGGCTTATGACCGCCTGCTTTCCGCAGAATCCAACAGTGTCGATGCCCGCCGCAATCTGGATGTGATTCGCAATGCCCGCCGCCCAGGTGAAACCCTCTCAGAAGTGACCGATTCTTTTATTCAGATTCTGCGTGCTGAAGGCGGGAGTGCTTATACCTCCGATGCCCGCAGCTCGTTTGAGATGATTCAGAACAGCCTGCGCCGGGGTGAGTCCCGCTCCAACGCCACTGATACCTATCTGCGTTTGTTGCGGGCCGAAAATGAAAGCACTGTTGATGCCCGCAGCAATTACCGCCTGATCGACAATCTGATGCGTCCTTACGACAGCCGCTGGTCTGAAACAGAAACCTTCCTGCGTCTGCAACGCCAAGAAGGTGGCAGCAGCTATACCGCTGATGCCCAACGGGCCTACCGCCGCCACAAAGAGTGGTAAACACCCCAGCTTAAAGTAAACGGCTCACCCTCAAGGTGAGCCGTTTCTGTTTGGGACTCAACAGTGAACTAAAAAACTAAAAAGAGCGCAGGCCCCCGACTTTCAATGAGAGGGGGCCTGTGTTGCGTTTGCGGATCCAGTGTTTTTTTGCCAGGGGCAGCCATTTTAAGCTTTCTTCGTGGCTGGGATCTTTTTCCAGGACCTTTTCAAAAGCCGCAATTGCCTGTTGCCAATCTTCCTGGGTGTAATACAAATGCCCCAACCAATAATAGGTGTTGGGGCATTCGGGTTCGCAGACAATCGACTGCTGGCAATAGCGCAGGGCCTCGGGCAAATTGCCGAGATCAAAACAGGTGTAAGAGAGATTGAGATAGGCCACGCAATAGTGGGGATCAATTTTGAGCGCTGTTTCAAAGGCCTGCATGGCTTTGGCATGATAGCCCAGGGATCTGAAGATGCTGCCGGTATAATTGTGGGCGCCGGCATGGCTGGGTTGCAGGGTGATCACGGCCTGGAAGAGATCCAAGGCATGGCGCCAGCGGTCTTGGCGGTAATAGATCAGGGCGGCTTGATAGATGATTTCGGGATCTTCGGGTTGAATCTTCATGGCCATGCGGGCGTATTTGTGGCTTTTGTCGGTCTCCCCTTTGAGGTGATAGGCATTGGCCAAACTGACGTAGGCATGGGCGGCCTGGAGATCCGCTGCGATCACTTTTCGGTAACAGAAAATGGCTTTGTCGATTTCTTTGCGGTTGAGATAGAGATTGCCCAAATGCATTGAGGCATCGCTGTAACTTTGGTCGGGGGCTTGGGCAATGGCCTCTTCGAACGCCGCGATGGCTTGCTGTGAACAGGCCTGATTGCTGAGATAAGCCAAGCCGATTAAATAATGCAGTTCGCTCGCTTCTTGGGGCAGTTTTTGCAGGGCTGTGCGGTAGGTGGCGATCGCCTCCTCCAATTTGCGGGCGCGAGAATAGGCCAGGCCCAGAATCACATACAAGCTGGGGGTTTCATCGGTTTTTTGCAGGGCCGTGCGGTAACAGTCAATCGCTTTGTGTAGTTCGTTTAAATTGTCGTAGGTAAAACCCAAATTGATATACGCTTCGAGATGTTCGGGGTCTGTTTTGAGGGTTCTTTGATACCATTTGAGCGCTTGAGCGAAGTCCCGCTGTTCGGTAAAGACCAAGGCCAAATTGTACATTGCCCGCGTATAATCGGGTGCCAAAGCCAGGGCGCGGTAATAAAATTTGATCGCTTTGAGGTATTCTTTGCGGTTTTGGTAGGCGTATCCCAGAGCGTTGTAAACCTGGTAATAGTCGGGTTTTTGTTCTAAAGCGGCCAAATAAGCACGGGAGGCTTCTTCCAATTGGTTGTTTTGGTGATAGGCCAGACCCAGGTAATAATAGGTTTTTTCTGAGCCTGAACCCTGGTTTAAGAGTGTCTTATAGGCTTGGATCGCGGCTTTTGCATCGCCTTTTTCAAAATAAATATGGGCCTGAATTTGGAGGGCTTTCTCCATGGTGGGGCTCAGGGCCAGGGCTTTTTCACAGGCCACTAAGGCCTGATCATAGTCCTTCATGGCATGAAAAGTCAGGGCCTGATTGTGGTAAATCTCAGCCTGCAATTCAGGGCTGTCGGCCCCAACATAGGCATGGGCTTTTTGATAATGTGGCAGTGCTTTTTCATATTGTTTGAGACTGGTTAAAACCAATCCCAGGTGGTTATGGGCCAGACTGTTCTCGGGAGCCAGATCGAGGTTTTTTAAGAGGCAGCGGCAGGCCTCTTCGGGTTTTTGGCTGCGCATATACAGCGCACCCAAATTAAACCAAGCATCTTCACAATAGGGATAGTATTTGAGGTGGTTGCGGTAGGATTCAATCGCTTTGGCAATCTGGCCTTGGTCTTCATAGGCCAGGGCCAAGCTGTAATAAATATCGACCTGATCAGGGGCCACTCTCAGGGCTTTTTCAAACAAGTCGATGGCCTGTGTGTACTGCTTTTGAGCTGAGAGGGTGATGCCAATACTGGTCATATAATGGGCGTTATCGGGTTCCATGGCCAGAGCGGCTTGGTAATATTCCAGGGCTTTGGCATGGCTGCCCTGGCTATAATAGGAAAAACCCAGGGCATAATAGGGTTTGCTGTATCCGGGATCCAGGGCGATGGCCCGCCGAAAATAGAGGTGAGCTTCCCCATTGCGCTGCAAGGCGCCCAGGGTCAGACCCAGATTGTAGATCACTTGCAAATCTTCGGGGGCTTTTTCGTAAAGGTATTGGTAGTGTTGAAGCGCTTTGGCATAACTTTCGCGGGAGTAATAGATCTGTGCCAGGGCCTGGTGGGCGGGGGCATATTCGGGAAATTCTTTCAGGCATTTGCGCAGGTATTTGAGCGCTTCTTTTTGATCGCCTGCAGCCAGAGCGGTTTGACCGAGACCGTACCAGCCATCCAGTTGTTGTGGAAAGTGTTTGGCCAAAAGCAGGTAAATGCGTTGGGCTCCGTGATAATTCTGCTTTTCCAAGTGTTCCAAGGCCTGTTCTTTGAGATCGTCAAACCAGAACGTTCTCAGTGAGCGCTGGCAGATAAACCAATAGCGGTTGACCTTTTGCGCATTGAGTTGGTTGCTGTGGATCAGACGATAAATTTTGCTGACGGCACATTGGAGGTAATCGGCGGCCTGTTCAACCTTGATTACATCCATGTTGCTGTATCGCAATGAAAATGATAGGGGGCTGATGCACTCTCCTGCACGCTCACATGTACTGCTCCCAGATTTTAGCTTGCTCGATGATTCTTCGATTTTACAAAATCGTTGCAAAAAAAAGCAAGCGTTTGGAGAACTCTCTGTCGTGATGATACCTAATCTTAACCTTTGAGCTTAACCTTCGAGCAGGGGAACGAGGGTCGGCCGGGGATAATATTTGAGAATCTTTTTCCCAAACAGCAAGGTGATATTGACGCGGCGATTGGCATAGCCGGGTTTAAATCTGTAGACATCGCTGGCATGAAAGAGGCGCGAGTGAAACAGCACAGCCCGATTGCAGCGGTAAGGAATACGCAGGGGGGTCTGTGGGTGTGCCTGCAGCCAGTTTTCAATCCCAGCTTGCTCCATCCGCAGATCTTCAAAATTCCATTCCAGGGGAGGGTCTTGGGGGTAGATCAGCAGGCCGCCTGTCTCAGGATCTAAATTGGCATCATCGGGCGTGATCCAAAAATTGAGATTGAGGTAGGCACTGTCATTGTGCAAAGCAATGCCTTGGCCTTCGCTGTCACATTTAAAGGCCCACATATACACCAAGTGCTGCTCTGCAAAGACCTCAGGCAAAGCCTGTCTCAGTTCTTCGGCAATTTGATAGAGCAAAGGGCAATTAAAGCCGTCGTCGAGGGTGCTTGCCAGATAACCGGCGCGGCGGCTGCCGTCGTGCCAAATGGTGGAGTCCAGGCAGAACTCTTGCAGCGAGTTTAAGGCTTCCGGGCTGAGAAAATGATCCCAATAGACTGGGGCCAGGACTGGCGAAGCTTCGTTTGCTTGGGCCGAGATCCTTGCTTTGAGCGTTTGCGGTAGATTTTGCAAAGCCGGCTTCGCGCTCTCAGAGGGAGCACAAAAATACAGGTTTTTCCCCCACAGCGCTTGCAGCTCAGCATTGGCGGGCAATTGTATCAAGTCATGGGAGCTGTCTGAATTCAGCATTGCTTGATACCTATTTGCCAGGGTTTCAATTGGGCCTTGCAAGGTGGCGGGTAAAAGTCCTTTTTCTTGCAACCATTGCCATTGCTCGAGATCGTGTTTGAGCTTGAACGGGCTAAATGGGGGAGATGCACTTTGCAAAGAGCTGTCTGAATGCGTGAAGATTTGACCGGATATTCCCCGCCGCAGTTCGTAGGCCTGTTTAAAATAGGCCTGGGCTGTCATTTTTGTAGGGTGTTCTGTTTCTACCAAGCTTAGGCGTGCGAATCCCAGGCCATTGAGTGCTTCGATCAGATCTGGACGCAGGTTGTTGGCCTCTTGATAAGCGGCTTGCGCAGCATGCCAATGGTCGAGATCGGCTTGGACATTTCCCAAAAGCAGCCAAAGATCTGCGCGTCGGGGTGAGAGCTTGAGAGCCCATTGCAGATATTTCTGTGCCGCTTCGAGTTGGCAATGTTCGGCCAGGGACTCAGCGTAATGGCCCAGGCTTTGAAGCAGTTTTTGCCAACTCAAGATCAGCAGCAGGGCGGTCCCGATCCGGGTGGTCAGACTCACGGGAAACCAAAGATAAATGCCCGCTCCGAGCAAGCCCAGGCCACTTAGCCAGAGCTGAAAAAGGAGTTGCAGACGCTGATAGCGCAGCCAAGTCGGATACACCAATTGGGTTTTCATTGCGTTTTGGGGGCTTATTTCTTGGGCTTATTTTGGGGGCATTTAGAGTCAGGTTAACACAGCTTTTGGGGCTTTGCTTCTCCCGCTTTCACTGCTTGGGGTACAATTTGAATATTATTTTTAATGAAACAGGCAAACCGACCATGGCACATTCTCCCTCCTCTGCCCCATTTCGTCTGGGTGAATTATTGGTCAAAGAAGGCTATTTGACGCACGATGCCTTGCAAAAGGTGATCGAGACGCAAAAACTGCACAAACAGGGTGGGGCGTCGGCGTACAGACCTTTTGGGCAGGTCTGTGTCGAGTTGAAATTAATCAGCGCAGAAGAATTACAGCGCATTTTGCGCAAACACAATAAACGTATTTTGTTGGGCGAATTGCTGGTGAATATGCGTTTGGTTCGGCCCCTGCAGGTTCAGAATGCCTTGCAACAACAGAGCCAAGAACCCAAAAAAAAGCTGGGGCAAATTTTGCTGGCGCAGGGCCATTTAAATGAAACCCAATTGGTGGATGCGCTCAGCATTCAATTGGATGTTCCGCGGATCTTGCCTTCGCTGGAGCTGATCGACATTGCCCTGATCAAAAAGTTCGATTTAAGTCTGTTCTCGCGTTATCAATTTTTACCCGTCCATCTCAAAAATGATCAGCTCACGATGGTGATGGAAAACCCCCAAGACGAGAAATTGATTCAACAAATCGAAAAGCAGTTTAAATGCCGCGTTTTGCCAGCCATTGCCCCAGCCTCAGCCTTGCAAGCAACTTTGCAGGCTTATTTGCGCCAACAACAGCCCGAAAAACCTGCCAGCGCTGCAGCACCTGCGACTTATTCCAAACCGGTCTCAATGACTTTGACCGAAGAAGAGGACAGCAGCTATATCCCTTCTCCTTTGGCTGGGGTCAGTCTCTATGCCGATGAGGAGCCCCAAGAACCTGAGATTCCCCAGGCAGCGCAAACCCTGACTGTTGGCGGCGTCAGCCTCTATGTCAGCGAAGAACAGCGCAAACAAGAAGAGACCGTTGTCAATTTTCTGTTTAAAAATGCCCTCAAAGACCGGGCCTCGGATATTCACATCGAACCCCAGGAAAAATACCTGCGCATTCGCTACCGGATTGATGGCGTTTTGCACCACAAAACCGATTTACCCCAAGACTTAGCGGGCCCGATGCTCTCACGTCTCAAACAGCTTTCGGCCCTCAATCCCGATAATACCCTGGGGCACCAGCGCAACCGTGTGCAGGCAACGTTGATGGAACGCCAACTGGAGCTGGGTGTGGCGACTTATCCCAGTCTGTGGGGGGAGACCATGGTGCTCAATATTCATGAGCGCCAAAGTTCAGCCCAAGATCTTTTGCTCAATCTGGAGCGCACGGGTTTTTCGCCGCTCTGTTTGCAGCGCTATCAAAAGCTTTTAAACCAACCCGGTGGCCTGATCATTCTCACTGGCCCGGCCCGCTCGGGCAAAACGTCGACCCTCTACGCCTCGATCAATTACCTCAATCAGCAAAACCGCTCGATTATGACCGCCGAAAACCCAATTGAAATCCAGGTTCCAGGCACCGTGCAGGGCCAGTGGACACCCGAACGGGGTGACAGTTTTGCCGAGATGATCCAATCGATGGGTTTCCTCGACCCGGATATCCTGATGGTCAGCCAATTGGAAAGCCCTGCCATTTTGGAGGCCACCACTGAATTGGCTCTTAGCGGTGCCAAAGTCATTACCTCTTATCCCGCGTTTGATGCCACAGGGGCTCTTTTGCGTCTGGCCAATCAGGGGCTTGAATCCTATTTAATCGCCTCCAGTCTTGTGGCTGTTTTGTCGCAAAGGCTCGTGCGTCGCCTCTGCCCCGACTGTAAACGCCCCGAAATGCCCAAACGGGAATTGCTCGATCTGCTCGGGCTGGTGGGAGTTGCCCCCGAGGCCTATCCGCTTTACCAGCCCGTGGGCTGTGCCAATTGCCTGCAGCACGGTTATAAAGGGCAAACCGCGATTCACGAATTGTTGATTATCAACGAGGCGATTCGCGAGGCGATTTTGGACCGCAAACCCGCCGCCACCATTCGCGGGATTGCCAGAACCGAGGCCAAATTGGTGAGTATGGCCGAAGACGGTTATTTTAAAGCGGTTCAAGGGCTTACTTCGCTCAAGGAAGTGCAGCGGGTGGCCTTTGTCAATGAATACGATTCGCAAACCCCCTGGGAGGCCGACGAGATTCATGCCATTTGTCTGGGCCAAGAGAGTGAATTCATTTAGGTTCATTGGAACTTTTTTGGAACCAAGCACGACTAGAGTCCTAACGCAAATTTATTTGCTGTTTGGTTGAACCCCATTTTGCCCCCGATTTTGACCTCAAAGGAGACTTGCTGACGCCAGCCATGAAAGTTGCACGCTAAAACCCCGTTTTGAGTTTTTTTACACTCTTGGAGGTCGCGTGCATGTCAGCATGTATTTTGTCTGTTTCTCAACTTGCCTTTGAATTTTCGGGACACGTTCTATTTTCCCAACTCAGTTTTCAGCTCTTTGAAGGCGCCCGCACGGGTTTGCTGGGGGCCAATGGATCCGGCAAAACCACCCTTTTGCGTTTGCTTTGTGGGCAATTAGACCTGCAGCAGGGCCAGATCGAACGGCGGGCTTGGCCTCTTTATCTCGAACAAAGCGGCAAAGCCCCCGATGCCGATACCTTGGCGTTTGAAACCCTTTTGGCCTTTCGCCCCGAATTGCCACCGCTTTGGCGGGCTTTACACGAGCAGGAGTACCACATGGCTGATCCGGTGGCTTATGCTGAGCAGGTGGCTCACTTTGCTGAACTGGATGGCTACCGTTATCAGGCCCAGGCTGAGAGCATGGCTGAGGCCTTTGGCTTTGTGTCCTGCGATTTGCTCAGGCCCTTGGCCAGTTTTTCGGGTGGGGAGCGGCGCCTGCTCCAACTGGCGGCCATTTTTGCCGCTGAGCCCGAATTTTTATTGCTCGATGAACCGACCCATTATTTGGACCAAAACGGCCTCGCCTATCTCTTGGCGGCTTTAAAACAGACCCGTGCGGCTGTCTTGCTGGTCAGCCACGACCGTTGGTTTTTAGACCAAACTGTCGATCAGATTCTTTTGCTCGAACGTGGCGAAACCCGCCTGTACAAAGGCAATTACAGCACTTTTGCTGCCACCCGCGCAGCTGAAAATCTGGAACGGGAGCGGCAAAAAGCCAAACTGGACCGGGAAATCGCCCAATTGCAAGAGGTGCGCAGACATTATAAAGTCTGGGGCAATCAGCGCGAAAAGACCAAACACGCAGGCGCAGATTCGGGCTTTGAAAGCGCCCGCGCAGCCCGCTTGCAGAGCCAGTCATTACAGGCCCAAAAGCGTTTGCATGAAAGGATTGAACGCTTGCAGGCCGTGCGCCCTTGGGTGGAAAAAACCTATCAATTGGAATGGCAAAGTTCAGCCGTTGCAAGCCAATTGGGACTGTATGTGAAAAATCTTGTTTTGCCCTATGGCTGTCTTCAGCCCCTCTCTTTTCAGCTCAATCTCGGGCAAAAATTGGCGCTGTCTGGGGGCAATGGTTCGGGCAAGAGTACCCTGCTCAAGACTTTGATCGGGGAACTGGAACCCCTACAGGGCCTGGTTGGTTGGGGGCAATCGGTGCAACGGGGTTATTTGCCTCAGTTTTTGCCCGAGAGTCTCAGTTTTCAAGCTGTGTCTTCGCTCTTTCCTGCTCTGCAATGGGGAGAGGCCCGCCGCATTTTGGGGGCACTCAAACTCAAAGGGGAATTTTTTCATCATCCGTTGGCCGCACTCAGCCAGGGGCAGCAGCGTAAAGTCATGTTGGCACGGCTGATTTTAATGGCACCGCAGGTCTTGATTTTGGACGAGCCCTCCAACCACCTCGATTATGAGGCCATAGAAATGCTCGAAAGCCTCTTGCAAGATTTTCCGGGGGCGCTTGTATTGGTGAGCCACGACCGGCGCCTGCGTGAACAGGTCACCGAAGCGGAGATCTGTTTGGATTGACTTATTTTGCCCACTTGCCGTCGCGCCGGATTTTGAATTTGACTTGGGGCAAAACAGGATCTTTGGGGTGCAAAGGCGCTTTGAGTTCACTTTTTTCGATCCACTGCAGGGCTTCGACCAGACCTTGGGCCAGATCGTAATGATTGGCGGAGCTGTCACCTTTAAAATAGCCATTGGCATCGAGACTTAAAATGCCTGCATTGAGCAGGGTGGTTACGGCATCATGGGCCCAATGTTCGCTGGGTAAATCGCGGGGAATGGTAGGCAGACTGCCGAGATCGGCCGCTTTGCTGTCGATTTGCAGCCATTTCAAAAAGCCAAATAATTGCGCAGCCAACTCATAGCGCGTGACTTTGGCTGCGCCGCCAAAGCGGTTATTTGGCGCGCTAATCAGACCATGGGCAAAGAGTTCCTGAATGGCGTTGATGGCCCAATGGCGTGTGGGTAGATCGCCACCGTTTTCTTGCAAGAGGATTCGGTAATTGCCAAAACTGCTCAGTGGGGTTTCGATTTTGAGTTTGCCGATCTGTTTCAGGTATTGCAGGGCCATAAAGCTGGCCTGGGCCAGTTGATAGCGGGTAAAAGGGGTTTTTCCGCGAAAGGTTTGATCGGGGTAGGCTTCGAGAATTTTATAGCGTTCAATTGCCTGGTGAACCGAATCGAAAGCGGGTTCCTGGCTGGGGACATCAATCAAATGGGCGGCTTGGACCGGGGGGCTCCAAAGCAGACATGCAGACAAACACAGACCAACAAAGCGCTTGATGTGCGGTAATCGTAAGCTCATGATTGCAACTGAGGGGAGAGCATGATCATTTGGCCAAAGCTGATCTCAACCAGATTGCCATCGGGATCTGGAAAGGCACAAATATAGCCCACCACGGGGCCCGCATCTTGGGGGGGCAGCGCCAAGATGCCTTCGGCCTGGGCTTGACGAGCCAGGGCATCGACTGCTTCACGGCTGCTCACTTCAAAGCCCAGATGATGAAAGGCGCTTTTGGGGGCGGGTTCCGGTCGGGCCTGCATCAAAACAATCACAAAACCCGGCAGACGCTCGGGATTGCCGAGCCAGATCACTTCGACATCTTGGCCCTCTTCTTGATCCACGCGCCGTTGCAGGACCGACAATTGACAATAGCGGGCATAAAATTCTGCGCTTAAGCTGGGGTTTTGGGCCCGCAAGGCAATATGGGTCAGGGCAATTTGAGGGACATCAGAAGGTGAATTTTGGGAGGATTGCATGATTTTATTTTCTCATTTACGGCTGCTTTGTGGAAGGGACTGCTTGTTGTTTATCGCCCGAAAAATGGAGAATAGAAACAGGACGCCTTTAATCAGAAATACAATTGAAGAAAAAAAGAAGCGATTCTGGAACCTTTCTACAATGATCTGCGTCACATTAAATACGAGGAAAGACATTCCGCATGAGTATGGTAAACAGTGCCCTGAAAGAAAAGCAGGAACAGCTCATCCGGCAATGCCAAGAGGGCAATCGCCAGGCCTTTATGGATTTGGTGAAAGCCTATCAGAGCATGGTTTTTGCGGTGCTCTACCGGTTATTGCAGGACAAAGAGGAAATTGAAGACGTGGCCCAGGAAGTCTGGGTAAAAGTCTATCAATCGATTCGGAAGCTGAAGTCTCCAGCTGCCTTTCGGAGTTGGTTACACCGGATTGTGGTGAATGCCTTTCGGGACCGGATGCGGCAAAAGGGCAATCACATTGCTTTTTCGCTCGACGACGACCTGCGTATGGAAGACGGTGACAGTATTCAGATGGAGCTAGAGGCCCCCGGCCTTTTGCCCGAAGAAGAGCTGCTCCGCACTGAGTGGCAGGAACATCTCGAAGAAGCGATCCGGGAGCTGCCCCCTTCCCACCGGGCAGTGATTGTTATGCGGGAGATCCAGGGCATGTCTTACGAAGAAATTGCCTACGCCATGGACATCTCGCTGGGAACGGTCAAGTCTCGCATTGCCCGAGCCCGGGAAAAACTGATTTTAAAATTGTCTGGTTATTTAAAGGAAAAGGAGGAAAGAAAAATCTAATGTCAGTCGCAATGCCCTTTGATGACCTTTCCGCCTATCTGGATCAAGAATTGACAGACGCTGATGCCATTCATGTCCAGCAAGGCCTTGGCGAAAGTCTGCCTGCACTGGTTGAAGTGCGCAATATGGAGTCCCTGACCCGCGCCTGTCAGAACCTTTCACAAACCTCTTCTCCCTCCAGTTTTGAAGATTCCCTTTTTGCCCGCCTCGATGCTTTGGGCTGGGAACAAGAAGACCCTTCTGAAGATTTTGAAAACCTTTCCGCTTATAGCGATGGCGAAGACGCTCCCGAAGACGTCTTTGATTCTCCCCCCAGCAGCGAAATCGCTCTGACCCATCTGCACAATCTCAAGGTCTTGGCCCAGGCCATTCAGACTTTGCCCACTCCAGAAACCGATTCCACTGGTTTTGCCGAACGCCTGATGGCATTTCTGCCTGAGCCACTTGAACTCAACCTGAGTGACCTTTCTGCGGTCTACGACCAACAAGAAGTTGAGCCTGAAATGCTCTCAGAAGTGGCCTGTGCCACCCTGAAAAACTTTTCAGTGCTGACCCGCTCACTCCAGGCTTTGCCGGTTCCCGCTCCTTCCGCTGATTTTTACACCCAGCTCGAAAGTCTGCTCGACACCTGCGACGAACTCAGTTTTGAAACCCTTTCCGCAGGCTTTGATGAACAGGAAGTGCTGTCTGTAGAAATGGCCAAACATCCCTTGGCCCGTCAGCACAGCCACAATTTTTCTGTCCTCAGCCAGGCTTTGCAGGCCCTTTCTACGCCTGCTGCCTCTGAATCTTTTGCCGAAAGCCTCTTGGCCCGCTTGGATTCAATTGATGTCGCCCCTGAGTTTGAGCTTGTCTCAGCCCATTTTGATCAGGATCTCGAACTCAGCACCCAGCAATTGGGTGATGCTGAGGTTCAAACCGGATTGCAGAACATTCAAGCCCTGTCTCAGGCCTTGAAAGCACTGCCCCTGACCGAAGCCAGTCCTGCCTTTCTGCAGCGGCTTTCGGCCCAACTCGATGCTGTGGATTCACAGCAGAAAAAACAGATTTTTGCGCTTCCCCGTTTGCTTCAGGGCCGTTATGCCCGCATGGTGGCAGGGATTGCCTTCTTTGGTCTTTTGGTCTCTTTCTCCCAGCAAATGCTGGACAACCAGAATGCTCCTTCGGGAGTGAATGGAACTGCAGTAGTCGACAACACGAAAAATGTACCAACAGACCATGTGATTGATTTAGAGAATCAAGCGGAAAACGAATTATTCGTTGATCTGCAAGATTCTTTTGAAAATACGACCGATGACGACTATAATAATTTAATAGAAGGGTAGGTGAGAGGTCATGAACAAGAATATTTCCTCACGCGTTCTGGCGGTTGCTGCCAGTATTATGTTGGGACTTGGGATGTACACAGCTCCGTCTCAAGCCAAAGATGCCTCTGAAAAACCTGCTGCAGTTCCTTCCTCGATTGATTGGAAAATGCTGAAACTCAGCCCCGATCAAATCAAAAAGATCAATGCGCTTCGCATTGAGTTCAACAAAAAGGCCATTCGCTTAAAAGCGGATGCCCAACTCAAACAGCTCGAAATCCAAAACCAGCTGACGTCACCAGCTCCCAATCCCAATTTTGTGCGCAAGCTCCTGCAAGAAAAATTGGCCCTCGACGGTCAATTGCAAAAACAGTCACTGGACCATTTCCTGGCTGTACGGGCACTTTTAACCCCCACTCAATTGGCGATTCTGCCCCAAGCTGTTTCGATGAAATAAAGCTTTATGCTGAAAAACCGGGCCTTGTCTTGAACAGGCCCGGTTTTTTATTTGGCTGAGTGAGCGGATGCCCAGCGCTTTTGCAGGGCTGTATAGATGTCTGGATCTTCTTTTCCCAAAACCCAAATGGCAACCCCAGCCAGATGATAACTTTCTACAAAGGCCAAGCGCTTGGCGAAGGTTTTTGCCTCTCCCAGATAAGCCACACATTGTTTTTCTTGAGCACTTTGATAATTCCCCCAGCTTTCTTGGGCCTGATTGTCCCACCCCCAGTGTTTTATTTGGGGGTTTAAGGTTTGCCAACTGACAAAGTCTGCGGGACTTTGTTTCCATTGCCCAGCGGAATCTCTGCACCACGACCAGCCGTGGTTGTGCAAAGCCAATTGGATTTTGTTTGCGGGTAATTTTTTTGTTTGTATTAAATAGCTGAGGCTGTTTTGAATCCAGTCCACGGGAGCAATCGGACCCGGTGTGTCCACGCCATTTTCAAACTGATGATCGTACATCATCAGTTTAAAGCGGTCGATTTCAGGCAATTGTCCCAGGGCCCTGTAGTCAAAGATTTTTTCTTGCTCTTGGGCATTGTTTTCCACCACTTGCAGGGTCAGACTGAGACGCAGGTGGTGCTTTTGGAGGGCTTGGCCCAAGTCTCTCACAAAGGCCACAAAGGCCTGCCTGCCTTGCGGAAGCCCACCTTCAAAATTGAGATCCCAGCCATCGTAGTGGCGACGTTGGGCGGTTGTGACCAGATTGGCGATCAGGGTCTGACGGGCCCGGGGATTGCTGAGAATTTTGTTGATCACGCCTTTTTTGTTGCCTGTTGGATTGTGATCGCTGAGGGTGGGCAGCAGCCGGGTTTTATTTTTGTGGATTTGGGCCAGGGTTTGAGCCTGTATCAGATAGCTGCGTTCAAAAATAGATCCATCTGTGGCTGCCGCCTGGGGGCCCGTATCATCTGATCCCAGGTTATACCAATTGGGATTGACCTCACTAAACAGAGCATGGTGCTGAAGGTAGCTTCTATGGCTGTCGGCTTCCCAACCGTCGTTGTACCAGCCTGACAGCTCTATCGAGAGACCAGGAGCATGCTCTGCACTCACAGGGGCGTATCCCGGCAATAAGCAAAGGCTGAGGAGCACCCAAAATACTTGGCTGAGATTGTTTCTCTTCATTTTTCCTGGCATTCTAACACATGCTTGGCTGATATCCCGCGCCCATAGTACCATTAAGAAGTGAAGTACAGATACGAAGGTCCTTAGACAGGACAACAGGAGGCTTTTAAGTGGCTGGATTAAAAGACATGATTCGGCGGTTTTTGGGCGGACGCAACCCAGAAGAGGCCCTGGCTGAATTTAAAGAAAAACTGCACCATTCCATCAATGAATTTAAAACCAACCCTGACAGTCGCCAAAAATTGCAGCGCCAATTGCAGTCTATGGTCATGCCCGTGCGCTATTTTAACAGCGCTGTTGTACGCCCCCAATTGGAGAACAAAGAGGGCTTAAAAGAATTGGCCAAGCAGATGGGGATCAACAAAGTTGAACTCAAGCGGGTCTTTAAGGTCTCGCTGGAACTCGAAGAAAAAATGACCCAGTATTTTGGCGATGAATTGGATGTCGAGCAAATGGCCGTGACCCTGCGCAAAGTGGTCAATGTGCTCGACGAGCAGGTGGTGGCCGATTTGATCGAGGCCATGGACTATAATATCGACTTTGGCAAAATCGAGCGGGCCCAATTGGATTACCAAGAGGCGATTCAAAAAGCCTATAATGTCGACGGCCTCAACCGCGATCTCAACGGCATTTTGGGCAATCTCTTTGGCAATCTACGCAACGTGATTAACCAATCTCCCCAGGCAGCTCCCAAAGGCAAAGCATCGGATCAACATGCCGAAGTGCGGATGATGGAGCCTGAGTACCAAAATGCCTATGACCACTTCCGGGAAGAGGGTTATAGCCATGTTGAGGCAATGGCCTTTGTTCAAGAAAAACAAGATTTGGCAGCACTGCCCGAGGCCTTTTTAGAGGCCTATCGCGTGTTAAGGCAAGAAGGGCGCAGTCACGACGAGGCAATCAGTTATGCCAGGAGTTTGGCCGATAAATCTCACCAGGGTGAATAAAGGGGTTTTAGATGGGCATTGATGAACAGCAAAAGCTGGCGATTCTGAATAAATTACAGGAACTCAAAGGCCTGAAGATTTTTTCCCAGATGGCTGAGCGCGAAATCTTTGAAGTGATGAAACGTTCGGATATCATTAGCTACGAAACGGGATACGTGGTCTTTCACGAGGGAAATGAAGACGAGCATCTCTATGTGATTATTAAGGGGTTGTTTAACGTGACCTCTACCGCTCGCAGTGGCGATGACCTGACCTTCTTCGTGGCTGGAGCGGGTCTGATCTTTGGGGAAATGTCATTTATGGACCGCCAACCGCGTTCTGCCACGATTACCGCAGGCGAGCCTTCAGAGGTTTTTTGTCTGACCCGCGATGATTTTGACGATCTTTTGGCCAAAGAACCGACCACCGCTGCCAAATTTATGTTTGGGGTGGCCGAAATCCTCAGTCGCAGGATGCGTGGGGCAAACCAACGCATCAAATATGCCACCTGAGCCCAAACGCCTTTTTATTGCCATTTCCCTGCCCTCAGAGTTGCGGACTTTGGCCCAGGCGGCCCAAAAATTATTGCAAGAGCGCCATCGAGACCTCTCCTGTGCCTGGGTTCCGCTGGAAAAAATGCATTTGACCCTGAAGTTTTTAGGACTTCAGGGTCAAGCTCAAATTGCGCAATTGTCTGAACTCTTGCCTTTGGCTTTGGCTGGCCGATCGGCTTTTCAGTTGCAATTAGATGCCTTTGACTGTTTTCCTGCTTTGGCCCATGCCCGTGTGATTTTTTGGAATGTCTGCCCCAGCCCTGCTTTGATGGAACTGCAGCAGGCCTTGGAACAGCTGCTGTTGCAGCAGGACTTTGCACCTGCTGAACATGCGTATCACCCCCATTTAACCTTGGGGCGGGTGCGTCAACCGCAGGCTGAACCTTTGCGTTTGCCCGAATCCCGTCTTTTGGCTGCTGTCTTGCCCATGCCCGCTTGGGTTTGGCAAGTCGAACAGATAGAACTCTTGGAGTCCGTTCCAAGCCCAAATGGCTTTGTTTATAACACCTTGGAGCGCTTTTTGCTCAGGGCCTAAGCTTTCACCTCCCCACGAAAAACCCGCCCAAAGCCGTTGCTGGCCGTGGGCGGGTTTTAATTTAGCTGTTTATTTTGGGCTGTTTAAACTTCAGCGCGGCTGCCTTTTTTCTTGCCTTTGGCTTCATCTGCGGCGGTGGGCACGCGGAAGGCCATTTCAAAGCGGTTGATGGAGTGAACAATCAGGGTTAAGCTGGAGCCCACTTCGTTTTCGGCAGGAACCAAGCCCGAATTGACAATGGGGCCACTTAAGCCGCTGGGGCCATGTTGAGCTCGCCAACCGCCTTTTTTCGTGCGCTCTTCGAGCAGGGCCACTTCGACCCGATCGCCTGCTTGCACTGGCCGGGGAGCGGAGGGGCGGGCAGATTTAAATCCACCCAGGGCAGCACCTTCGGAGCGCCGGAAGGGTTTGTCTCCAGATCCTTCCCGCCGCGGTTTGCGACCGGGACCTTCACCACTGCGCTCAGGGCGGGGGCCGCGTTCTCCGCGCTCGCCACCACCGCGGGGGGGCCGATCTCCTTCGCTGCGTTCGGGGCGTTTGCGCCATTCGCGCATGGGTTCGCTTTTCCCGGCATTGGGCAGGGGTTCGCCATTTTCACCGAGTGTGGGTGCGGTTGCGCTGCGTTGGAAGGGAGGGCGTTTTTCTCCTCCCCGTTGTGGGCGCGCTTTGCGTTCTTCGGTATTTAAACGAATTTCGGGCTCCAAGGGATAGGTTTCAATCGCTTGGCTGAGATAGTTGCGCAAATGGGTGAGCAACTCGGCCAATAAACTCTGGCTGCTTTCAAGCGAGCCACTCTGTTTATTGGGGAATGCGAGCATGCGCAGAATCAAATTGCCTGTTTCGGCTTGGCGGTCGAAATGCAACCAAAGGGGCGAGGCCATGCGGTCTTTGACCGGTGCCTGCATTTCCCACTCGCCCTGAATCGGCGCGCCGATTTCGCGGGGCAAACCCAGGCCGCGTTTGAGCGCTTGGTGCTTGTGCTTTTGCATAAAGGCTTGGTAAGCGTAGCCCAGTTGGTGCAGAGCAAACCATTCATTTTTCCAGGGAGTGAGAATATCGGACTGTTCTATGCGCTGCTGCAGAGAGGGAGAGTCGCAATAGCGTTCTTGAAACTGTGAGCTGAAACCACAGTCTTCACGCAATTGCTCGCTCTTGGCCTGGAGATTTTCCAGCGACTCTGTCAGTTCGGCGGGCAGTTGGAATGAGCCCAGACCTTTGCGCATGCGCTGCCCACTGCCCCCAAATTGGCAGAACAGCCAAAGTGCTGCTTTGACCTGTTCCAAAACCGTTTCTGCTGGAATTGAAACACCTGGGTGTTCTCCTCCAGGCAATAATTGGGCACTGTCGCAGCTCAGGTTGATCTGCCAGCGGGTTCCGGCTGCCAAATAATAGGCCCGCTCTTGATTGTCGCCTGTGCCATAGGTCAGGTAACTCAGACCGGGTTTTGTTTTGGGATGTTCAGGAGCCGGCATTTGCTGGGCCAGCTCAAATTCTTGAAAGCGCCGGGCTTGCAGGGAACCCTGGGGTTGAATTTGGATTCGGATCGCGCCTTTTTTGCCGCGATTGCCCCAGAGGGCATTTTCGAGCAGGACCAGCGAGCGCTGGGGCAAAAATCCACTGTGCAGGGTTCTCCACCACCAGCGTAAGAGCCCGCGCAGGCTGCTGGCACGCAGTTGACAGTCCTCTGAGCGGGTGCCTGCTCCACGGTAAAACCCTGGGGTATTTAAGCTGATTGAGACGGAGAAACGCTGAGAAGAATCACTTGCAGAGGCTCCATGTGAAGCCCCATGGGGGGATTTCATCAGGCCATAACCTGATTGGCGCCCACTGCCGTAGCCATAGGTAGAAAGTGCTGAAACCAACCAGGTTTCGACAAGGGCCAAGCCTGCTTCTTGACCGGGGCGGCGGGGGCTCAGGGCGAAGCCAAAACGGGCACCACTGCGCAGGCTTAAAAAATAACGGGGATCAGGGGTTTGCCAATCTCCTGCAGCTTCACGGCGTTGGTAATAGGGGCGGTGATGACAGGCATGTAAATCTGTTTGCACACTTGGCCATTGCTCAGGCCAGGCATCATGTACAATCACCGTTCCACCTTCACCCCCCTGTTTGGCCGCACCACCGAGTAAATCGCTGATCTGTTGCTTGGCCTGGGTTTTGTCCCCCTGCTCAGGCAGCCAATGTGTCTCAGCATACTCGCGCATCAGGCCTTTGAGCCGGGAAGCGGGCAAATAGGGAAAGCCGTAGAGGGGATGGAATTCCAAGCCAGTATGACCCAAAATAGGGCTGGCTTCTACCATTAAAGGGGCCAAGGTTTGCAAGCTGAAGAGACGGGATTTTTGGGCCTGCAGAACCTTTTGACGGCGTGAGCGCTGGTTTTCCCATTCCTTTTTCAGTTCAACTGAGGTGTTGAGTGCATGGGCTGTTTTCTGCCAAACCCGGCGCAAGGTTTCCTGGTTAAAGGGGAAATCCAATTGGCGATCGGTCATGCCCAAGAGGCTTGCGTAAGGGGCTGAAAGCAAACCCGGATGGCTGCTGCCTTGCTTTTTCAGCAATTGGCTGCTGCTGATCGGGAGGGCTATAAATTGGATCGAACGGCTTGCTGCTGGGGGAACCGCTTTGACAGGGGTTGCCGGCGCAGGCGTTTCTGTTTCGCTCTTGTCTTCCTGGGATGCCAGAGAGGGCGCTGAACCTGTGCTTTCTACCTCAGTCGTTTCGGTCTGAGCAGAATCAGTCAGCGCCATTTCGGACAAAGGTGCTTCAGGCTGTTCGGAGGCAGCGGGAATGTCATTTAAGGTTTCTTCTTGGCTCTCAAGCATGGACAGGGGCACTCCGGGTTTCATCGTTCTGGTCTGGGGTTATTTCTGAGTTTATTTCAGCGCTGGTCTCAGCTTCTGTTTCGACTGCTGGGGCAACCGAAACATCTGTTGAGCCTTCAACTTCGCTGTGGTTTTCAACTTCAGGGTCGGCTTCAATCTCAACGGTTGTTTCAACTTCGTGGGTGTCTTCAGCTCCTGTTGTCACTTCGCTTTCGCTGGAAACTTCCACTTTGGGCTGGTCTGAGGCGCTGTCTGTCGTTGTTTCGCTGGCTTTGTCTTGGACGTTTTCTTTAACGCCTTCTTTGCCACCTTCTTTGCCACCTTCTTTGCCAATCATGGGCTGGTAGGCTTTTTGCTGTCCCAAGAACAGAATTTCTTCCAAAAAGCCCAAACTGGCTTCGGTGGCCCGCAATAAATAGAAAGCGTCACCATAGAGTACACTTTCAATTAAACTGCGGGAATTTTTGCCTTTGAGCTTGCGTTCTTTGAGCATCCACTTCGAAAGATCCCAATAGAGCCGGCGTTTGCGTTTGCTTTGGGTTTGAGCGAGCAAGATGGCCAAGCTGGCCCCCAATCCCCATTGGCGAATCTGTAAGGAGAGGGCACCCGCATCTTCCATGTAGGCATCCCAAATCGAACGTTTGTTCTGCATCCGTTTGATAATGTCTGCGGGTTGGTAAGAGACCCAACTTGGATCCTGATTTTTGTCTCGGCCCTTGTCTTTGCTTTTCCCTTTGTTGCCTGTTTCTTTTCCTGCCACCTCTTTCCCACCCGGTGTGGTTTTGCGATTTTGGCCACGTTTGGAGCGTTTGTTTTTGGCGGAGGGCGCAGGTTTTTCGCCGCTGACCTGGGTACTCGGAGCAGCGGCTTCTGTTGCTACCTGTTCTATTCCAGGTGCAGCAGTTACAGGCGCAGTTTCTACAGGCGCAGTTTCGGCTGCCGCTCCTTGACTGATTTCAGGGGGCGGTTGTGTCGCCGCTTGTGCGGTTTCTTGTGTCGCTTCAGCCATCACAGCTGGTGCAGCCGGCGCATTTGCCAATTCTGGGGGGGTGGGGCTTTCTATTTCAGACATGGTCTGTTTTCTCCTTGCTGAGCGGTATCACTGCACAGAGTCCTTTTCCCAGCGATTGATAGGCTCCCAAATGAATGTATTCAGGGCATTGGCTGAGCAGGGTCTGGAGTGGGGCCGGTTCCGAGCTGATCAGGGTATACAGCAGGGTTTCTGCTGGCAAAAACTCCACTGGTTGGGCCTGTTTGTTTTCTTTGAGCTGGGTGTGAAAGTCAAAGAGTTCGGTTTTGCTTTGAACCAGCAGGTTAAAACAGGTATCACTGACCAACATCAAGCGGTTTGAGAGGGTACTCTGAAGCTCTGACTCTGCTGGCAATTGTGTCTGTAACCATTGGATTCCCTCCGGCCAAGTTCCCTGAAAACCGAGTTCAATATCTTCCAGGATGATTACTTTCTTTTCAATTAAAAAAGGGCTTTCAGAATCACAAAAAACCTGTGTTTTTTCGGGCTGGGGCAATTCTGGCAGTGCTTGACCGATGCTTTGGGCAAATTGTGTCAAAGCGCTTGGGCAGGTAATCAGGCCCCAGATGCCATGGGCCGAACGCAAGGGAAAGGCCAAGAGGCGGGCAGGACCAAAGGTCAGTGCGGCGGGCGCTGTCTCGGTTTGGGTGCCAAAGACTTCCAACAATTGGGGATCGGCATTGGCTTGGGTCTTCCAATCGTCACTCGCTGCGTATTGAGTGTAGAGTGCGTCACGCATTTGTTTGCGCAAGGCACCTTTGACGGTGGAGGCAGAAACCACAGGCCAGCGGGTGTCACTTTCTCTCAAGAGGGGATTCTTCAGGGCGCCACGGGGCTGGCCTGTTCCTGCATGGAGGCTCGTTAGGGTCTGAAAGAGCAGGGTGCGCTGCTCGGGCATGATCTGGTTTCCTTTCTTGGCAACTCAAAGCGGGCTTGGGTTCAACCTGTTTTGAGTCAGTGCTTTCGACTGCAGTATAACAGAAAGACACCCCTGCTCGCCGTGGGACTGCGTCCAAGCAGCTCTATTGAAAACCAGATAATTGCCTAATGAAGGGCTTGGGCTAAAATTTCGGCTTTATTGGTATGTTCCCAAGGGAGATCCAGATCATCGCGGCCAAAATGGCCATAACTGGCTGTTTGACGGTAAATTGGACGGCGCAGATTGAGGCTGTGAATAATTCCCGCCGGGCGCAGTTCAAAATGTTGGGCCACCAATTCTTGGATCTTTTGATCGGAAATTTTGCCCGTGCCAAAGGTATCTACCCGCACGGAGACGGGACGGGCCACCCCAATGGCATAACTCAATTGCACCTGGCAATGGCTAGCCAAACCACCCGCCACGACATTTTTGGCAACATAACGGGCAGCGTAACTGGCGGAGCGATCTACTTTGGTCGGATCTTTGCCCGAAAACGCGCCACCGCCGTGGGGAGCATAACCCCCATAGGTATCGACGATGATTTTGCGGCCGGTCAGACCCGCGTCACCGACGGGGCCCCCAATCACAAAGCGGCCCGAGGGATTGATCAAAATGCGGGTGTTGAGCAGCAGATGCTCGGGCACAACCCAGGGAATGACATGTTCTTGTAAATCACGGCTGATGCGATCTTGGATCGCTTTGGTGTCGGTTACCCCTTCAATTTCGGGGGCGTGTTGGGTCGAGATCACAATGGTGTCGACTCGGTGGGGTTTGCCATCTTTGTATTCCACAGTCACCTGGGATTTGGCGTCGGGCCGCAAATAGGTCAAGGCACCTTGTTTGCGCAAGTGGCTGGTGCGCTGCATGAGTTTGTGGGAGAGGGTGATCGGCATCGGCATCAATTCGGGGGTTTCGTTGCAGGCATAGCCAAACATCAGGCCCTGATCGCCAGCGCCGATGCGGTCAAATTCGTCTTCGAGAGAACTGTCTCGCACTTCCAATGCCGTATCTACCGCGTTGGCGATATCTGGGGATTGGCGGTTAATGGCGGTAATCACACTGCAATCGTCTGCGCCAAAACCCATGCCGCCACCGGTATAGCCAATTTCACGGATCACCTGCCGGGCCAGTTCGGGAATATCCACATAAGTGGTGGTGGTAATTTCGCCAGAAACGACGACCAAACCAGTGGTGGTAAGACATTCGCAGGCCACACGTCCAGCGGGATCTGCTTTTAAAATGGCATCCAGAACGGCGTCTGAAATTTGGTCGCACATCTTGTCGGGATGCCCTTCACTTACTGATTCTGAGGTGAACAGTCCGTGCTGAATCATGGCAATACTTTTGGCCTCTTTGTTTCTATTGTTTTTTTAAGATTCATTTTTATCTGGGAGATAGCTTACCATATTTCCCCAACTGAAAAGCAGAGTATTTTGTCTGGATTTAAATATCAACTGAAGCTCTTGGGGTTTAAACTGGCCCCAAGAGCTTCTAAAGGAAAGCATTGATCCGCTTTTGAATTAGTGGCTCAAAGTGCCAAAATTAAAGCAGGAGGCGTCGGGGGTGCTGCCACAGGTTCCCAGTTTGAGGGCCTGTTTTTTGATAAACGCGCTGTCTGTACCTTGGGGTACGAGCTTGATATCGCCACTGCGGGGGATGGCGATCAAACGATCCACGTGGAATGGGGTTATTGCCATTCGGTAGGGAACAAACTCCATATTACCGCCTTGTGGAGTACCCTTGACGGGGGTGCCAATATTTGGAGGTGTCGCCAAGGCAGTGGTAAATACCAAGCTATAACCGGCTGCGGAACTGCCTGTCAGACTTTGAATAGTTCTCAGCACTGGTGTACTGCCTTCGTTGACTTTGACTATGTCTCCTACACCCAGCTCCACACTACCACCGGCACAGGCCCCTGTGACCACGGGTAATGCAAGTGTTCCAGTACCCGTGGTGCCAGGAATATTACAATTGACAAAGTCAATATTAAAACGTACCAAATTGCCACCGGGCAACGTATTGATTGTGAAAGCCAGATTATTTTTCCCCCCCCATTTTTGGTTGGCAGCCAATCCGGAAGGAAAACTTGACATGGTTACATCTTCAGTATTGCCAGAACCTAAATTACTGGCTGAGAAGGGCAATAATGCAAAGGCCCCACCACTGACACGAATGCCATTGACTGAAACAGTACTAATGGTTCGAATTTGACCATCACCGGGTTCTCCCGCTGGTTCTGTTTTCAGCCGCACCAAATCATTCACGGTAAATTGGTTGGATGGGGGGGTGCTAGGAGCCCCAGCCAGAAGAATGTCATGACTTACACCCGTGCCTGCGTTATTTGTATCCGCATCCCGCTTCAGCGGGAATTGTAATGCAATGCTGTTGCCACTGATCGACGTAATTTTTGTGACATCGCCCCGAATTTTGACATTGGCATTGGCGATCAGTCCACCGAGACTGTTGACCGCAATATTGCCCGACAAGTCCCCATCTCCGGTATTGCTGGCGCTGATGGTGGCTTTGGGCATGGTTGTGATTTGGATGCTGTTAGAGCCTGCCGGTGCGCCGGCCGCTATGACGGTTGAACTGTATTTGAGCCCTGTACTGGCATCAAAAATGACAACGGGTTCATTGGATTCAAATGCTGTGGTAGAAGTGCTTGCCAGGGTAATGCCAAACCCAGCATCGCCAGGAAAGACATTGGTGGGAGAAATGCTTTCTGCGGTATTACTCAACGAGCGTGGATTCCCCGTCCAAAGGGCGGGCACAGCGCCGGTTGCCAAAGCCAAATTGGCCCCGGAGGCCGCTGTGCCAAAGGCCATATAGGTCAAGATATTCGTGCTGGCACAGGGGTTTGCTTTGCACAAAAAGACCTCTGAAACCTGGGCGGGATCATAGGTCAATTTGGCGTAATTCAAGGTGCCGGTATAGACATTGTTGGCATTGTTGGTGCCATTTTGGTTAACCCACACGGTTAAAATGGCACCCGGTGCTAGCGGTGGCGTAGTGGGAATCACAAAGTGTTTGGTGCTAGGGGTTCCCGCCGGATTGTGGGTGTAATACAAACTCAGACCACTGGCATTGACCGCGGTTGTGCCTGTGTTTTTAATATCGATGTATTGGGTTTCGTTGCTGTCCACAACGGCTGCCACTTCTTGAATGCGCAGATTCTCGACCTGGGTATTGACCGTAAAGGTGGAGGTAGAGGCACTGGCTGCCCCCGTGCTCACACTGATCCCTCCCGTTGTGGCGCCGTTGGGAACGGTGGCGGTGATCTGGGTATCGCTGACAATCGTGAACAAAGCGCTTGTGCCGTTAAAGGCAACCCCTGTGATTTTATTCAAGTTGGTGCCCGTTAATGTGACCGTTGCTCCCACCAATCCGCTGCTGGGAGTAAAACCGGTGATTGTTGGCACCACTGCGCTTTCGGAAGAGCTGGAGCTGGATGAAGAAGAACTGCTTGAACTGGAAGAACTGCTGGTATTGGTGTTTGTGTTGGTGGGAGCGGGATTGATGGGGATTGGCTGTGCGACAGGGACTGGGGCTGGCTGGGGGGCGACCGGTGCCGAAGAGGGCGGTAGCGTGGTATTGGCCGGGGGCGACAAAGGAATGGGCAAGAGGCCCGTGGGTGAGGGCACACCATTGTTTGTGCCTGCTGCGGGTGGGGTTCCGGGGGGCAGAACCGGGATCAATGTGGCTTCAGGGCTCGGGGTGGGAACGCCCAGGGGTTGAAGGGTCATTTCCAAGCGTTGGGTTTGGCCTCCCACGATCACCACGCTGCGAACATCCACAGCCAGGGCTTGGCCTTTGGCGTCGAATGCTTCTACTTTGACTACTTTGCGGCCTGTGGGCAGATCAATCCGCAGGCTGTCGCTGTTTTCTCCGGCATCGCGGGTTAAACTCCGCTCGAGCGGCGCAGCCAGGCCTTCGCCTTCAATCCGCAGATTGATTCTTTGGGTTTGCTCGGGAATGGCTTGAATGACAAAACCTGATTGAGTCGCTGACGGGGCTTTGGGCCAAGCGACGGTAAAACTCAAAGCGCCTTTGGAGCGGGCCGTTAAGGCATTTTGTTCTTGACATCCTGTTGACAGTAAAAACGCAGTCCCAGCCAGGGCTGTTAATAAAGAGCGAGAAATTTGTTTCATACCAAGCATCCTTTGCGCCTTCAATTTGCGCCATCAAAAAATAACTTCTACCATTATAGGCGATTATAGGGGAACTTTGCCCTGCCTGGCGTGCGCTGGGGCACATGGAAAATGTGTTTTTAATCCTGCTCTGGCGTGTATTTTGGCTCGGGTTTTGGCTCGGGTTCTGGGTAACGTTCTGGCCAGAGGCTGTGCAGATGGCGGCGCAGGTTTTTTTCTTTGCCCTGCTGGGTGGGTTTATAGTAGTTGCGCTTGCGCAATTGATCGGGCAGGTACTGCTGCTGGCTGAAATGTTCGGGCTGATCGTGGCTGTATTGATAATCTTGACCATAGCCCAGGTCTTTCATCAGGGTGGTGGGGGCATTGCGCAAATGCAGCGGCACGGGCAGGTGCATATACTTTTTGACATCTTTGCGAGCGGCTTCGATGGCGACATAAGCGGCGTTGCTTTTCGGGCAAGCCGCCAAATACGTCGTCACCTGGGCCAATAAAATTCGGGCTTCGGGCATGCCAATCACGTGCACCGATTGAAAACAGGCATTGGCCAGTGAGAGGGCGTAGGGTTCGGCATTCCCCACATCTTCGCTGGCCAGAATCAGCAGACGACGGGCAATAAAAAGCGGATCTTCGCCGCCTTCCAGCATGCGCGCCAGCCAATAAACGGCTCCATCTGGGTCAGAGCCCCTGACACTTTTGATCAGGGCTGAAATCAAATTATAATGTTCTTCACCGCTGTGATCGTATTTGAGGGTTGGATTTTGAAAGACCCGTTGTAACAGGGCCTTATCAAGATTCAACTTATTTTGACCCGAACGGGAAGCAATTTTAACTGCCAATTCCAGGCGATTGAGCAGAATCCGGGCATCTCCTCCGGCATATTGAAAGAGCAAATCCCGGTCTTCAAAGTCGATCTGGAATTGTTTGAGCCAGACATCTTCTTTGAGAGCCCTTTCGAGAATATTTGCCAACTCCGCTGGACTGTGGGGTTGCAGCGTATAGACCTGACAGCGGGAGATCAGGGCCGGATTGACTTCAAAAGAGGGGTTTTCGGTGGTTGCACCGATCAAAAAAACCTCGCCAGTTTCGACACTGTGCAAGAGGGCATCCTGTTGAGATTTATTGAAGCGGTGTATTTCGTCAATAAAGAGCAGGGTGGGTTTGGCAAATAGCCCGCTTTGATTGGCTTTGGCCTGTTCAATGACTTGGCGAATTTCTTTGACTCCCGCTGAGACTGCACTCAATTCAAAAAAAGCAATATCTAAACTCTGGGCAATCAGACGGGCCAGGGTGGTTTTGCCACAGCCAGGTGGACCCCAAAAGATCAATGAGGTGAGTTGGCCCGTACTGAGGATTTCTTGTAGGGGGGCAGCGCTTGACATCAGGTGGCTTTGGCCAATAAAAGCCATTGCCGTTTGCGGGCGCATGCGTTCGGCCAAAGGTGTCAGTGGGGGAGAGAGGGTCATAAAACACGGCTCCAGTCTGTATGTGTGCGTATTTTAGCATGGACGCAGGGGATTTTGAATTCGCGCTTTTTTTGCTGATTTTAAGTAAATATAAGATTGTCTTAACCTTTGCTCAATGGTATGATGCAATGTGTATATTTTCAAGGAGGAGACGAATGGATATCATCGTTTGCATCAAACAAGTTCCCGATACAACGACCGTCATTCAAATTGACCCCTCGGGCAAAGATATTGTCCGTGATGGTATTACCTATATTGTCAGTCCCTATGACGAATTTGCCATTGAAGAAGCCCTGAAGCTCAAAGAAGCGGGCGATGGCACCGTCACTGTGCTGACTGTTGGACCCGAATCTGCCAAAGAGGCTTTGCGCACCGGCTTGGCCATGGGGGCTGATGAAGCCATTCATGTGGTCTATGAAGGTGCCCCTTCTCAGCTGGATTCTCTGACCACCGCTAAGCTGATTGCCAAAGCGTTGGAAGGCAAAAAATACGATCTCGTTTTCTGTGGCCGCCAAGCCATCGATGACGATGCTCTGCAAATTGGCTCGCTGGTTGCTGAATTCCTGAATGTGCCCCAGATTTCGCTGGTCGTCAAATTGGAAATCAACGGCGAACAGATCAAAGCCACCCGCACCATTGAAGGCGGAACACAGGTGGTTGAATCCCGTCTGCCCGCACTGATCACAGCCCAAAAAGGCCTGAATGAACCCCGTTATCCTTCGATGAAGGGGATCCTCAAAGCCCGCAAAAAAGAGATCACTGAACTCAAAGCCGGTGATTTGGGTGTCGATCTCGCCCCCCGCGTGGTGCTTGAAGAGCTGCGTCTGCCCCCGGCCCGTCCGGCAGGCAAGATTGTTGGCAGTGTTGCAGAGCTGGTCAAAGCCCTGCACGAAGAAATCAAGGTTATTTAAGGCAAAGGAGCATTAATTATGAATATTTTAGTCATTGCCGAAACCAAAGACGGAACCCTCCGTAAAACCAGTTTGGAAATGCTCTCTCAGGCCAAAGCCCTGAATGGCTCTTCGATTACCGCTGTTCTGATCGGTAAAGGTGTGGCCAGCCAAGCCGCCCGTTTGGGCCATTATGGCGCCCACAAAGTGCTCGTGGCTGAACACGATCTGCTTGAACACTACAATACCGATGGATATACCAAGGTGATCAAAGACATCGTTGATCAGATTCAACCCGATTTGATTCTCTTTGCGGCTTCCTCCAATGGCAAAGATCTGGCCCCCCGCCTGTCTGCCCGCCTGGATGCCGGATTGATTTCTGACGCGATTGAATTGAGCCACGATGGCAGCAAATTTGTAGCTGTTCGCCCGATGTATGCAGGCAAGGCCTATGCCAAAGTCTCGATCCAAGGCAAAGCCTTGGTGAGCTTGCGTCCGAATGTGACCCCTGTGGCTGCTCCCGATGAGTCCCGTGCTGCCGAAGTGATGAGCTTTGCCGTTAATCTGAGTGATTCAGACATCCGTGCCAAAGTGGTATCTGTCGAAAAAGCCGATGCAGGCAAACTCGACGTGGCTGAAGCGGATATCGTGGTCACCGGTGGCCGTGGCTTTAAAGGCCCAGAAAATTTCCACCTTGTGGAAGCTTTGGCCCATGCCATGGGTGGTGCTGTGGGTGCCTCTCGTGCGGTGGTGGATGCTGGTTGGCGTCCCCATGGCGAACAGGTTGGTCAGACCGGCAAAACTGTGAGCCCTACGCTCTACGTGGCCTGTGCCGTTTCTGGCGCCATGCAGCATTTGGCAGGCATGTCCTCTTCGAAGAATATTGTAGCGATCAACACCGATCCCGATGCGCCGATTTTTAAAGCGGCCACCTATGGTTTGGTGGGTGATGTCTTTGAGATTCTGCCTCAGCTGACCGAAGCTGTTAAACAGATCAAAGCCAGCAATAATTAAAAGCTTGTTATCTATTGGGCCATTTCATTAAAACTCTGTTAAAAATGAAATGGCCCAAACAAGTTGAATGCTTTTTCTCCGACAATCCGAAACGGATACGTATATCTGTAATGAGGTAGATACACCATGGCAACCCTTTCCGTTGGCAACTTGCTTTTGGCTGTAGGTGTGGGTTTTGATGCCCAGCTGAAAGCCGCTGATAATTTATTCTTTTCAACCGCGATTGACCTGGATGATCCCACCCGTCCCATGTTCGGGGGGGCAATTGGCAACACCAACGGTCTGGCTCGACGTATCACCGATGCCGACGCAGAAGGGTTTGTCAGTCTGAATAACGGGATTGATGGCGATCCCGTTGCCGTTAAACAAATCTCAACTGCAGACGGTCCCCGTTATGTGGTCACCGACGGTTCTGGTAAAGAGATCATGATCGAAGATCCCAGTGCCGGCGGTTCTGCGCAATTGCAATCCACCCCCCGTTTTATCGTCAAGTCTGATGGGGTTGTTTATGACAGTCTCGTTCACGCCCAGCCCGGTGGTACCGGCCAGTGGCGTGTCGCGAATACAGGTGCGCCGTTCGGCGGGACGGGTTTGGCTTCTGTGCCGAGCCCAATCAGTATTGCCCACTATGCCCGCCCCGTGGGCCGCATTACCTTCAAAGCCAAAGAAGGTGCAACCTTGGCCCGCGCCCAGGACGAAATGAGCCGCATCAGCGCCTCTGTTCAGCTCATGGTGCGTCTGCTTGAATCCATTCAAGACGAAAGCCGCAGCTTTACCAGCATTATTCGTTAAATCCCATTTATTGATTGTCAACGGTCAAAGAGCCCCTCTGGGGCTCTTTTCTTTTGGCTATGTTGATGTTGGTCGCGATCAGACGGCGTTAGGTGATTTGCCAACGAATCGGAGTTTGTCCTAGGGTTTCCAACCAATGATTGAGGGTTGAGAACGGCCGTGAGCCCCAAAAACCCTGATGGGCTGAGAGAGGGGATGGGTGGGCGCTTTCTAAAATCAGGTGTTGGGGTGCCTGGATCATGGCTTTTTTGGCTCGGGCGGGATTGCCCCAGAGTAAAAATGCACAGGGGGCCTCCCGTTCGGCCAGTTTTTTGAGCAGCAGATCTGTAAATCTTTCCCAGCCCTGTTTGCGGTGTGAATAGCTTGCTCCAGCCCGCACCGTGAGGACGGTATTGAGTAAAAGCACCCCCTGTTCAGCCCAGCTGTTTAAACAGCCCTCTGTTGGTGCTGGAAGTTTTAAATCTGCGCTGAGTTCGCTGTAGATATTTTTGAGTGAACGTGGCAGGGGAACACCCGCTGCGACTGAAAAACTCAAACCGTGAGCCTGTCCTGCTCCGGGATAAGGATCTTGGCCCAAAATGACCACTTTTACCCGCTCAACAGGGGTGAGTCTCAGGGCTTGAAACAGTTCCGAGCGCGGTGGGTAGATCGTTTGCTGGGCATACTCAGCCTCCACAAAGGAGGTAAGGCTTTGCCACCAGTCGCATGCCTCTGCTTCAGCCAAAAGCATCTGCCAGTCGGGTGGCAAATCCTGCCAAAGGGGGCTGTTCCCAACACTCATTTTCTGTTAGGCCCGACTCAAGGCTGAGCTTTTGTCTGCAAAGGCCTGAATCCACTCCTGCACAACTTCAATCCAAAGGGGGTGGGTATTTAAACAGGGGATCAGCTGCAGGTCTTCACCGCCCGCGGCCAAAAAGCTCTCTTTGCCACGAATGGCAATTTCTTCGAGGGTTTCGAGGCAATCGGAGACAAATGCTGGGCACATTACTTTGACCCGTTTGAATCCCTGTTTTGGCCAGGCTTCCAGTTCGATATCTGTGAAGGGTTCCAGCCAAGGGGTGCGGCCCAGACGGGATTGAAAGGTGACACGGTATTTTTCTGGGGGAATGCCCATTTTTGCGACAAAAGCGTGGGTCGTCGCAAAAACCTGGGCCCGGTAACAGGTGGCATGGGCGGGAGAGGGCACGTTGCAGCAATCTGCGACTTTCTGGCAATGGCTGCCCGTTGGGTCACTTTTAAGCAGGTGGCGCACAGGCAGGCCGTGATAGCTGAAGACCAGCAGGTCATAGGGTTCTTCCAGCCAGGGGCGTGTATTTTCGACCAGGGCCTCGATATAACGGGGGTGATTGTAAAAAGGTGGGAAGATCTCCACTTGCATCTGTGACTTGAGCTGTAACAAATCATCTTTGACTTTATCCACCACGGTCTCAAAGCTCGACATGGCGTAATGGGGGTAAAGTGGCAACAGCAATAAACGTGTCACGCCCTGGGCTTGTAGCTTTTTCAGGCCTGCCAGGATACTGGGGTTGCCGTAGCGCATGGCGAGTTCAACTGGAAAGGGATTTTGCGCTTTCAGGGCTGTGTGTAGGGCCTCGCTCAGGGTGATCAGGGGAGACCCTTCTGGGGTCCAGATTTTGGCATAGGCCTCAGCTGACTTTTTCGGGCGGGTGTTGAGAATAATCCCTTTGACCAACAAGGCCCGCAGTGGCCAGGGAATATCAATGACTTTGCCATCCATTAAAAATTCATCGAGATAGTGCTTGACATCGCTGACTTTGGGCGAGTCGGGAGAGCCCAGGTTGACCAATAAAACGCCGATTTGCTCGGATTGTGCTGCTGACATAGTAGATGATTCCTCCGCAGCAGGTATCTTAACATCTGCATCGCCTTGTCCAATAGGTTCTTGGTAGAAAAATGAGCGTTTGACACAGCGTCATCTGAATCGGTTACACTGAAGTGATTGATTTCTTTTCCATGACATTCTGACAAAGCTAGAGAAAATCCGCAATGATCCTGAATCCTGCAAATATCAATCTGGCATGGGCCAGTCTTATTATCGAAGAATTGGTTCGCTCAGGTGTCAAATATGCCTGCATTTCTCCGGGCTCCCGTTCGACACCTTTGACCTTGGCGGCAGCCCAACACCCCGACATGGTGACCCAGATTTGCTTGGATGAGCGGGGAGCCGCCTTTCAC
>JBIKWL010000290.1:0-3553 GCA_044356335.1 Candidatus Sericytochromatia bacterium | reverse complement strand
CCCGACTTCGACCCGCTGTCCGCGGGCGAAGTCTCCGGCAGCCATCTCTTTGCTGTCAGCTGGATGCACCCGGATTAATTCCAAGAATCCCTCACCGGTTTGCACCAAAATGCTCTGTTTGAGTAATTTGGCCACCGTTCCGGCAATTACAGGATCTGTTTCGAGTGGGTCACCGCGATAGACCTGGGCTTCTTTGATCTTCAGGGGTTTGCCCCTAAAAAAAGTATAGGTCTCGGGCCAGGGTTTGAGTCCCTGAATCCGATGATACAATGCTTGTGCCGATTCGTCCCAATTGAGTTGCCCATGTTCTTTTTTGAGCAAGGGAATATTGGTGGCTTGGCTTGAATCTTGAACCTTGGGTAGAATTTCACCACTGAGATAACCAGGCAGGGTCTCCATCAGCAATTCTGAGCCCAATTTTGAAAGTTTCTCAGACAAACTAATGCCTGTTTCATCAGCGTCTATGGGCAGGGATCGCTTGAGCAACATATCGCCTGTATCCATGCCCGCGTCCATGACCATCGTTGTCACGCCAGTTTCACTTTCGCCATTGACCAAACACCATTGAATCGGTGCAGAACCTCGGTATTTCGGTAAAAGTGAGGCATGGACATTGATACAGCCATGTTTGGGTAAATCCAAAACGTCTTGGGGCAAGATCTTGCCATAAGCCACCACCACAAAGAGAGCAGCATCCACCGATTTGAGCTTTTCAAAAACCTCAGGGGTGTTGCGTATCTTGGCGGGCTGATAAACTTCAATGCCATTCGCTTCGGCTAAAATTTTGACCGGCGGAGCCGTCATCACCTGTTTGCGGCCGACAGGTTTATCGGGCTGAGTGACCACCAATTTGACCGGATATCCCGCATCTAACAGGGACTGCAGACAGGGAACCGCAAACTCGGGGGTTCCCATGAACACCAGTGTGGGTTTCACGCCAGAGCAACCGCAGTCTCGGTCTCAGCCATTTCATCGAGTTCGTCTTCATCTTCTTCATATTCACTGACAGCGGGCAATTCACCGCTGAGAATTTTTTGAATCCGATCTTTGAGAATCGGGATTTCCCGCTGAAGCACAAATTCGTCTTCGACCAATTCTGTAAACAGCACGCCGTTTAAATGATCAATTTCATGCAGCAGGGCGCGGGCCAGTAGTCCTTCACCTGTGATCGTGATGGTTTTGCCCTGCAGATTCATGGCTTGAATCACAGCTTTGGCCGGACGTTTAACATCTGTCAGCAAATCAGGGAGACTCAGGCAGCCTTCGGGGCCGACCTGTTCACCTTCGGTGCTGACCACTTCGGGATTGATCAGAAAATAGGGCCGATCTTGGTATTCATCGCCACAGTCCACTATAATAAAGCGTTTTGATACGCCCACTTGGGGAGCTGCCAAACCCACACCATGGTAGTGATACATACTTTCGAGCATGTCTTCGGCGAGTTTTATCAGCTCACGGTCGATATTTTTAATGGGTTTGGCTGGGCGGGTCAGGACCGAAGCCCCATAATATTTGAGATCAAGAATGGCCATTTGCAGTATCCTATTGTTTGGTCTGAATTTATGCATATTATAACATGCCGGTTCTGGGGGCTTGTCAGTCTTTTGCCCTACTTGAAGTGCATATTTTGGTTCTTTTTATACTTTCCCAGTTTGATGCAGAATCAGTTATTAGGTTTATTTCGGTTATAATGAAACAGAGCTATTTTTTTACAGTTGGGTTTTGTGTGTGGCAATAAAGCATATTTGTTTGATTGACGACGATGAAATTATGCCTTTATTGGTAGCGGGTCTACTCAAGCGCTTAACGCCAGGAATGGCTCCCATTCGCTTTGAATCGTATGTTCACGGTCAACAGGCCCTGGAAGGTCTCAAGCGAGTTTTGGAAGATGATTTTCCTGACCTCATTTTGCTAGATTTGGGGATGCCTGTGATGGACGGGCACAGCTTTTTAAAACACTACGCTGAACGCTATGCAAATCAACATCCAGACACCAAAATTGTGGTTTTGACCTCTTCGCTCTTAAAAGAAGATAAATTGGCTATCAATCATTACCCCTTTGTTAAGCACTACATGATCAAACCCTTGCTCTTGACCCAGCTCAAGCAATTATTGGAACTCGAAAGTGTTAAGGCCTAGCGGGTTCGTTTGAGATTGTTTCAGATTTCAAAATCGGAAAGCGTAAATGAAAGCAAGTGCCTTGGCCGGGAGTGCTTTCGACTTGAATTTGCCCACCCAACATTTCAGTTTGGGTTTTGACCAGATACAAGCCGAGCCCATGCCCTTCAATTTGGTCATGAAAGCGTTGATAAAGTCCAAAAATCTCAGTGGCGTGGGCGTCTAAATCAATGCCAAGACCATTGTCTTGGATTTCAATGACCCAAAAACCGTTTTCTTCCCTGACACTGATCTTTAACGTTAACGGCCGCAGAGGATCTTTGTATTTGAGCGCATTGCTGACGAGATTGAGCAAAATGCTGTGAAAATACACTGCAATGCTGTTGACTTGGGAGACATTCAACGCCAGATCAGGGCGCCAATGGGGGTCGGGCAAGAGATGGTTTAATTCGCTTAAGACATCTTCGATCATGGGAGCCAGATCAATCCAACTGCGTTCTTTTTGACTGCGCCCTTGGTGGTGCAGACGCTCATGCAACGCGATCAAGTCTAAGTCCATGCTTTCGGCAGAAAGTTTGAGTTTTTCTAAGAGCACAGTCTGTTCTTCTGAAAGGATTTCATCTTCGCCAGCGGGGGTTTCAAGCAACGCCAAAAGGCCCAATATATTTGCCACAGGGACACGTAAATTGTGAGAAACCAAATACGTAAATTGTTGCAAATCCTGATTTTGTTCTACCAATTTGGCCGTTAAAGCCCACAATTCATTTTGAGCCCGTTTATGTTGACTGATCTCTTGGCCGAGCAATAAATAAGTAGGTCCATCTTGGCCCGAATGATAATTCAAAAGCAAATACCCCACCCAGCCATGGGCCAATTCCATTTCGGCTTGGATCTGACGGCCTTTTTCCAATTGATTGAGCACCCGCGACCATTCAGGGGTCTGATGTTTACACAGTCCCCCCAAACGCCGACCAATCAACTCATTTTGTGAGAGACCACTGAGTCGGATCAAATGGGAATTGGCCTCGATCACTTTACTTTCTTTGTTGAGAACAGCAATTACAGAGGCATCGCGAACAGTGGACTGAAAAAACTCAAGCGTCTTTTTATCCGAATAAAGTTGGGCCTCAATTTGTTTGTGCTCGATCAGATCAAAGGCCGAGACCAGAAGACCTTCAGGAGAATTTTGAAATTGCAATTGAATATCCAAAATCTGGTTTTTGCTGTCAAGATGGACCACGTTCACTTTTGACTGGCCAGATAACCACGCATTTTGGGCCTGGGTATGGGGTATTTTTTCCAGATCACCCAATTTCATTTCACGAAAACGCTCAGCACTGTAGCCATACTTTTGGCTGGCAGCCGCATTGCTTTCCCGTATCTGGCCAGATTGGGGATCACAAAACCACATCGGCACAGGATTGTTATCGAATAA
>JBIKWL010000289.1:0-3570 GCA_044356335.1 Candidatus Sericytochromatia bacterium | reverse complement strand
TACATATTTTAAAAGAATTTTTAATAAACATTTGAAGTACACATTGAGATGCTTGCAAGTCTAATCAAAACGGCAACACCTTCACCTCTCCCTTTTCAGAAAATTGCGCCCCAACACCTACCCTGAAACAAGGTGGCCCGACCCCAAATGTTATACTGATCCAGCAGCCATCCTACCCGAGAAGGCTCAAGGCCCAACCAAGCAAATGCAAGTCAGGACAAAGACCACACCATGATCACCGGCGAAATCAAGAACAAAATCGACAAAATCTGGGAAACCTTCTGGACAGGCGGCATCACCAACCCGCTGACGGTGATTGAGCAGTTCACTTACCTGCTCTTCATCAAAGGGCTCGATGATCGCCAGTTGCAACTGGAGCGCAATGCCGCCATCACAGGTCTGAGCCCGGAACGCATTTTTCCTGAATCCAGTCAGCAACTGCGCTGGTCCAACTTCAAGCACAAGGGTGCAGACGAAATGTATGGTCTGTTTACCGATGCACTCAACGGTGTGTTTGCGTTTATCAAAAACCTGCACGACGACAAAAACTCGGGCTTCTCCAAATACATGAGCGATGCCCTGTTTTTGATTCCGACCCCGGCCATGCTCGAAAAAGTCGTCACGGCGATTGACTCGCTGGACCTCTCTGGCAAAGATGCCAAAGGAGACCTTTACGAATACCTGCTCTCCAAGGTCGCCACCGCTGGCACCAACGGCCAGTTCCGCACCCCGCGCCACATTATCGCGATGATGGTCGAGCTGATGCAGCCGACCTTGCAAGATGTGATTGTCGATCCGGCAGCTGGCACGTCGGGCTTTCTGGTCGCGGCCTGTGAGTATCTGCGGCACCACGAAACCCATTCCAAAGACCTGCACAAAGCCGACAGCAAAGCCCATTTCAACAGCGGTATGTTCCACGGCTTCGACATGGACCGCACCATGCTGCGCATCGGAGCCATGAACATGATGTTACACGGGGTCGAGAACCCAGCGATTGAATACCGTGATTCGCTCTCGGATCAAAACACCGACCGCGAGAAATACACCCTGATCCTGGCCAATCCACCCTTCAAAGGTTCGCTGGACTACGAGTCAGTCAGTGCCGATCTGCTCAAAGTGACCAAAACCAAAAAGACCGAATTGCTGTTTCTGGCCTTGATGCTGCGGATGCTGAAAAAAGGTGGGCGCTGTGCGGTGGTCGTACCCGATGGCGTGCTCTTTGGCAGTTCAGGTGCTCATCAGGCCATTCGCCAGGAAATTGTCGAGCATCACCACTTAAAAGCGATTATCTCGATGCCTTCGGGCGTGTTCAAGCCCTATGCCGGGGTCAGCACAGGCATCATGATCTTCGACAAAACCGGCACCGGTGGCACCGATCAGGTCTGGTTCTATGACATGACTGCCGATGGCTACTCGCTCGATGACAAACGGCAGGAAATCAGCGACAACGATATTCCAGATATTGTGGCCCGTTATGCCCATCTCGAACAGGAAAAAGGTCGGGCGCGCACAGATAAGTCATTCTTGGTGCCCAAGGCTGAGATTGTCGAAAAGGGCTATGACCTCTCGATCAACCGCTACAAAGAGCTGGTCTATGAGAGCGTGAGTTATGAAAGCCCGGCGGTGATTCTGGGCAAGGTGGCGGAGCTGGAAAGCGAGATTTTGCAGGGGATTGAGGCGCTGCGGGGCTTGTTGGTATAATATTTCAAAGGAAGTTTGGTTGCATGCAAGGGATTGTGAAATACAGTATATGGCACTGTAGCGAGGAAAAAAGGCATGTTTGAAGAACATAAATTATTCGATCTTTTTAAAAGCTTGGAACCTGAACAGCAGCATGAAGCCATTGATTTTATGGAATTTATCAAGCAGCGGAAGAACAAGACTGAAAATCAATTACAAGAACAAAAACGACCTCAGTTAACTTTTGGCTGTATGAAGGGTATTGTGAAATACATGGCCGATGATTTTGATGCACCTTTAGAAGATTTTGCCGAATATATGTAATGAACATTTTATTAGATACCCATGCTTTGTTGTGGTTTATCGAAGGCGATCAACGTCTACCCTCAGCCGATCAAATGGTTCTGGTTCACCCTGACACAAAAAATTACGTGAGCCGTATCAGTCATTCCAGTTGAGTCTTACTCTGAGGCGCAACTTGCAGAGCGTGTTGAGGTAAGACAAAGCCAATGATGGCAGAAGGCGAAATGGGATTGTATAATTAAGGCATGATACAAGATGATAATTTACTATCAGAAATCAATGCGCTGGCATCTGACGAGCGAGCCAAGGTCATTGATTTTATTCAGCGAATCAAAGCCAAGCGCGATGTTCAAATTGTAAAAAGTAACGAAGATCCCCTTTTCACATTTGGGAGCAATCCTGTTGCTGAAAAAAACACGTCAAACTTACAAAGTGTTCCTGGCGCAACTTCTTTGATGGCATTACAAGGTCTGGGCAAAGAGCTTTGGCAGGCTTTGGATGTGGAGCAGTATTTAGAAGAAGAACGTAATGCATGGGCTTGATAGAGCAAATTGCAGGTCGCAAAGTGGCTCTGGATACAGCTGTTTTTATCTATTTTCTGGAAGAGCATGTTGACTATCTCCCTATTGTTAAACCCATTTTTGAAGCGGCAGATCGTCAGCAATTACAACTTTATACATCCGTTATCTCTCTTTTAGAAGTATTGGTGGTTCCGTATCGTCAAAATCGTCAGGATTTGTTGACGGTTTATCAGAATATTTTAGAAAATCACCCTGCCATTACTTTGATTCCTGTGAATGCACACTTAGCTCAGGTAGCTGCCCAGTTAAGAGCAAAGTATGCAGTGCGTACGCCAGACGCCTTACAGGTAGCCAGTGCGATTGTATCAGGGGCAGATGTTTTTGTTACCAACGATTTGCGCTTAAAAGCGATCAATGAAGTTTCTGTTAGGCTTTTGAAAGATGATTTGACCTGAAAAGCGGCATGACTGGGGCGAGTTATTTGCCCAGAGAGAAGAAGCACAATGACACACATGATGGAACAATTGACACTCCCCGGCCTGGATGAAGCGGCTCCCTTCGACTCCGCTCAGGGAGCGAAAGTGGCTGGACGGCCTCGGTGGCCAATGGTGAAGTTGGGGGATATTCTAGACGTTCGTGATGGAACCCATGACTCTCCTACTTATGTTTCAGAAGGCTTTCCTCTAGTTACATCAAAAAATATTGTAAATGGACAATTAGATTTGTCTGTCGTTAGCTATATTTCAGAAAATGATTATAACCAAATTAATATGCGCTCAAAGGTTGAAAAGGGTGATATTATCATGCCAATGATTGGCACAATAGGCAACCCTCTTTTAATAATAGAGGAGCCGTTTTTTGCCATAAAAAATGTCGCACTTTTTAAATTTAATAGTCAATCAAAGTTTCTGAACACATTTGTTTATTACGCATTGAAAAGCCCTATTTTTGATAGCTTTGTAATACAACTAGAGTTTTCCAGAAAAAGATTTTCATCGACTCAAATCGTTTAATAGCAATCCTTTTGACCTAATAGTTGTTTTGCAAAAGCAATGCTCTGTCCCTC
>JBIKWL010000034.1:0-41751 GCA_044356335.1 Candidatus Sericytochromatia bacterium | reverse complement strand
GCGCTTTCTTTTGCTGGCCCTTGCTGTGCTCACGCTCTTCAGCGGTTGTGTGCTGGAAGAGGCCGTTAAAGCCATTCCCCTTTTGGGGGAGATTTACCGCCTGCCGGACATCGATCAGCGCTGGAGTGACCAACCGGCTTGGAATTGGCTGATCAAACACCGCTCGATGTTGACCCACAACGCCTTGATTCCGCTGGCCGTGGCTTGGTTCTGTCGCCCACTCAAACAGTGGGGGGTGTTGGTTGCGCTGGTGATTGGCAGTCTGTTTTCCCTGCATTTTTGCCTGGATCTGTTTCCGAAAAAATGGTACGGCTATGCCTTTATCCATATCCCGGTCTTGGGCTGGCTGGATTGGATTCCCTTTGACAATAATTGGATTCCGACTGTCTTCTCGGTGGTTTGGCTGGGCTTGAATATGCTGCTGTCGCAGTTTGCTTTTGTTTTGGTGTTGAAGCGGACTAAATAAGTCCAGTCAGCGGAGCTATTTTGAGTGGATTCAGGCTTTTTCGAACTCAGGCAAATGTCTGAACAACCTGTAGTCCAATAATTCCTGCGTCATTTCACAGAAGCCCTGATAATCTTGATTTTCTATTTGAAAATTGATTTGAAAGTGTTTATCCTGATTCAAGCGAAACCAGGTATCCCCTGTTTTTTTAGTGTTATTGGTCCATGCCTGAATGGGGTTTTCCTTCCAATAACTAATCCACTTCTTCTGTGACGTGGGGGTGAATTCTGCAGATGCAGAATAAGACTTAGCCCAATCGGGCATCTCTCCTGAAAGCAAGGAACGACGACAAAGCAGATCAAAACAGTACAATGACAATTTTTCAAGAGGAACAGGATTTAAAAAACCATCTAAGTCAATCATGGCCTGAAGTGTTACCATTTTATACGATTTGGTCATTTTTGTGATTTCTAACTCGAGAAAAAAGGCTTGGTATTGTTTTAATAAACTCTTTGCAGAATCAGATAGATCGCCTTGTTCACTCAAGAATGAGAACCATGTTCCCCATTCTTGACGTAAATCTAAAGGTAATTTATCTCCTCCAGCTTGGAACATTTCCAAAAGAGAAGGCCGCGAGCCCAAATTATCTTTTAAAAGCAGATAAAGATCCAAGACTTGGTTCATTTTATTCCCCTGACTCCAGGTTTTATAAAAATCCAAAACTTCCAAATCATAATGAAAATCACAGCCATCAGGCAAAGGCAGTTTTTTGTTCTCCAGCCTTTTGATAAAATCCCTTATTTCTTCACGGCTTGATCCCAATGAAAACAGCGCTTGAGGGCGATTTAAAAAGGATTTGTGATTGCCAATAAAATCGAGCACATGTAAGCGCTTGTCTGGCTGTGTTTGAGAGCGTCTGAGTCCTCTGCCCAATTGTTGTAAAAAGAGAATTTTGGACTCGGTGGGCCTGAGCATCATAACTGTATCAATATCAGGGACATCAACCCCTTCAATGAAGAGATCTACAGAAAAAAGCAGGGGATACTTCCCTGTTTTGAGTCCTTCTAAAGCCTCATTGCGGCGAATCTCTGAAGTGGAATGAACAGAAACAGCAGAAATCCCCTGTTTCTGAAAATAAGCGGCCATATAATCAGAGTGTGCTTTTGAAGCACAAAATACCAATGTTTTATTCTGACAGTATTTCTGCCATTGTTCAAAAACGTGAGAGGCTCTTTTTTCAGTTAAAATCTGTGTTTCAAGGTCAGCAAGATCAAAACGTCCATTTTTCCACTGTACACGCGAATAATCCACATCTTTGTCTTGAATTCCATAATAGACAAAGGGGGACAGCAGAGTGCGTTCAATACCCTGTAAAACACCCATTTGGTAAATCAAATTGCCATCACAAAGTGCATAAATATCTGCGTTATCTGTGCGCTCTGGTGTTGCTGTCAGGCCCAATAAAAACTGTGGTTGAAAATAATGCAAAAGCTGCCTGTAACTTGCTGCAGCAGCATGATGAAACTCATCTACAATCAGATAGTCAAAAGCAGTTGGTTCAAATCTTTGAAAATGTGTTGCCCTTCCCAAAGTCTGAATCGAAGCAAATAAAATCTGCGCATCTGTATCTTGTCTTTGGCCTGTATAATAACCTGTCACAGCTTCTGGGTACATTTGTAAAAAGGTAAATTCGGCTTGTTTAAGAATCTCTTCACGATGTACCACAAAAAGTATTTTTTTTGCCTGCATCTGTTGAGTGTCAAAAGCAGACAGCCATGTTTTGCCCAAACCCGTAGCCAATACCACCAAGGCTCTTTTCTTGCCTTGATTACGTGCTTCTTGTAACTTGGCTAATGCTTCTGTTTGAACAGGCGTGGGTTCTGGTATTTTATATTCATTAAATTCGTTTAAAGTTGGGGCGTCAACCTCTTTTGTGGAAATCATTTGAGGACGACGGGCCGTGTAAGCTTGAATCCACTGTTCTGTCAGTGGACGGGTTTGCGGAGCATCAAAAATATCCTCAAAAGCAGTGCATAAAAGCGTAAACCGGGATGGGTTTTCGTGCATATCTACCCGGATATTCCATTCAACGCCATCACACAAAGCTGATTGAGACAAATTACTCGAACCTACAAAGGCGCAGCCATCCATAATTTGCTCACTTTGCTCTTGATTCATTTTTAGAAACAAATAAGCCTTTGGATGAAAACTTTGTCCTTTGGATTCATAGACACGAACTTCAGGTTTGGGAAAAGCATCTTGTTCTTGAAGTCTCAAAAACATTCTCAAAGCAGCTGGATCAGTTAAACAAAGATAATCCCCTGTTAGAATACGCACCCATTTTCCTGCGTTGATCGCATCTTCAAGAGCCGAATAAATGAGTTTGACACCAGAAAATTTGGAAAAAGCAACAGCCATAAAAATCTGATCGGCATGATTGATCAGCTCTAATAATTGGGGCAGAAATCGCTCTTTAATTCCTGTGGTGAGGTAAACAGGTGACTGATTTGCCATTATATGATTATTTATTTATCCATGCGCTCAATGATATACTCCACAATCCCCGTCAACACAATCACAAAGACAATAAACTGCCAGCCAGTCATACTGACATGCATCAACACCAACATGCGGCTAAAAACCAAATACAGGAGAAAAAAGACACCGCCAAAGCGCAAAAATGTTTTCATATTTTAAATAAAGTCCTTCATCACGATACCCAATTGTGTTTTAGAGTTCCAATTGTATCAGCAATTCAGGAAGAGCCTCAAAAAAGGAAATATTGATTTCTCTGCACATCCACCGGAAACAAGTCCGCCCCCCTCCTGCGGTATAATCAAAAAGACCCCCGCAGAAAACAGCTCAGGAGCAAACCATGGCAGGAATCGAAAAGACCCCCTCAGGCCAAATGCCTATCGCCCCCATCCCCCTGCCACGCCCCAACGCCTTGCGCACAGAGACTCCCGCTCAGCCCAGCAGCCAAGACAGCATCCAAAACCGCATCGACGATGCCCATGCCGCGGTCGCTGCCCAGCCCGTCGACAGCGCCCTGCAAGCTGCCCTGCTCAAAAAAGGCGAGGCCTTAACCTCGGTCAACCTCTTTGACGAAAAGCCCGCCAGCGCAAGCCTGGGTGAGATTCGCCAAAGCCTCAGCAACGAATTGCAAAGGCTGGGCAATGTGCGCCATTACAAAGCCGATCTCAATGCCGACAAGATCAAAGACCTGCTGCAAACCCTCGACAGCAATCTGCCCGACAGCAAAAAAATAGCCCAATTACACGCCCAGCTCAAAGAAATTGAAAAAAGCCACAAGACGGACTCCTTTGGGGACATCTTGGGCGGGCTCTTTGGCAATGCCCCCGCCGATCCCACGGCCACGCCTTCCTTGGAGAGTGTGAAGACCCTGACCGACAATTACCTGCAGGCCCTGCACAGCGACTTTTTCACCAAACCCCGCCCCTGGCAATAGCCGGACGCTGCGCCAAGACATTCAGCCAAAATTCAGCTTATTCAGAAATAAGGCGCAATTCAGAATAATGTTTAAAAGACTGATCAACACTGAGACAGAGCATCTGTTCTGCAATTGCTTGAGCAATAATCAGACGGTCAAAAGGATCTCCATGATGAAAGGGCATTTGTCTCAGCGTTTCTAAGTGGTCAAAATTCATTTGCAGGATTTGAAATTGATGGTTGACGAGAAAGCGTTTTAATTCTGCCAAACTGAGGCTGAGATGCAATTTACCTAAAGCTAGTTTAATGACAATTTCCCACAAACTGGCATGGCTAATCCAGGCCTCTTGGGTTTCATCATCCAAGATTTGCGCCCAAGCAGAGGGCATAGCCGAATCTCCTTGAACATACCAGATAAGAACATGGGTATCCAGCAGGTATTTCAAGGCATATAGTCCTGAAACTCAGGCAACGGATCATCGAAATCAGAAGAAACGGCAGAGAAAATGCCTTGCCCGCAACCAAAGCGCCGTTTAAATGTGGGTTCTGAAACAGCGCTTTTTTTTGTCTTTTGATTCAGGGCATGCACAAAATCGATGACTTGTGCCTGTTGCTCTTCAGGCAGCTCTTCAAACTCTTGCAGCCAGACTTGATTTTGAGACATCAACTTGCACCTCTGCCTCGATTATACCCGAACTCAGGTTCAGATTTCCCCCCATTTTGCTTTGGTTCAGGGACTTGCCATCAAGGCCACTGCACCAAGACATTCAGCCAAGATTCCCTTTTGTTGTATGCATCGCTTATAATCAAGGGTAGAGAAAACTGACGATCTGGCAATCATCTGCCTGTCGAAGAGGAAAAGACAAAATGGTTTTAGCCAGCCATATTCAAACCGCCATAGATCTAGCTCGCCAATACGGAGTTAAACGTCTGTTTCTCTTTGGGAGTGCGCTGCATTCTCCCGAAACAGCCAGAGATCTAGACCTGGCCTGTGAAGGCCTGTCTGGGTGGAATCTCTATGAATTAGCAGCGGCCATGGAAGAGAGTCTCAATATCCCTTTGGATTTAATCCCACTCAGTCCGGTCTCGGCTTTGACACAAAAAATTGAGCGTGAAGGCCGACGTTTGCTTTGAAAGATCAGCAGGTTTTAAAAGAAGAACTCGACTTTGAGCTGGGCTTAATGACCCAGGTTGTAGATGAGTTGGAAGCCCTTCAACAAGATATCCAAGGCAGAATGAGCACCATTCGCGAAAGAACTGCTGCGGCGGCATTTTTGGCTCAGTTTTATTCTGGTGTTGAAAATATCCTTAAACGCATAAGCAAATACCATCAAGTGCCATTGCCCCAGGGAGATACATGGCATGTGGATCTGTTTAGATATTTTTGTGACCCTCCTAAAGCGCCCTTGCCTTTACTGTTTGAACAACATTTGGCGAAAAAGTTGGCACCCTATCGTCGTTTTCGACATGTTGTACATCACAGCTATGGTTTTCAAATAGAGTGGGAACGGATGGATGAAGGGATCTCAAATATTCGCAGCAATTTTACTGAAATTCAAGCTAAATTAGCTTTGTACACAGACTCTCTCACTACTTGAGGGCGCTGGAGTTTGTTGACAAAAAAAGAGCATGCGCCCCGGTGAGCAAAATTGGTGCGTCGCTGATCCTTCTTGAAGTCTTCACGCTTGCCAGGCAACTTCCCTTTTCAGGTGCCTCAACCACTTGCGACGTTTGTCGTCCTTAGCGGCATGTATCTGGCTCACGCTATTTTACGCGTCGTTCTTTTCAGTTCGACTAAAGTTTGCCTTGCGACAAACCCTGTAAAATCCTTCTTCAAGGTTTCTTGCCGCTCCAGGGTATTCCCCACTTTTGGCATTTGCATCGACAGACCTTTCGACCCATCAAAGACAGAGCGCTCATGACTTTTCTCAAGCCTTCAGCACATTCTTCTCCAAAAGTGTCCGTTGAGTGTCCTTGCGGACCTCCCGTGACCCTCGTGCGGTTTTCCCTTCAGGGTATTTCACCCATTTTGTATCGGCCACTGTTACCAGCGCCTGCCACTCTTGCCTTTTCTTTCATCTTACGATGAACCGAAGCTTCAGCGGTTTTTTCCACAAAACCAGTGTGTTCGTCATTCGCTTTCAGGTAAACCTTCAAGCTCCTGTGGAGTGACCTCCGCAGTGCACTGGGATACGAGACCCTCAGTGATGGTGTCGCGCAAATCACTTTGCGTCACCACTCCGAACCTTGACCCTCTTGGTCGTTCTGTCTTTCCGGGATTTCCCCTCTCAACAAGCGTTTATCTGCTTCCAGATACGTGCCATCTGGGTGTTTTTACACCTGCATGGCTTTGTTCCTGCTGAGAGTTGGCTGGCTTCCAGTCTCCTGGCCTGACTTGCTTGCGCTTATCAGGGACGCTGCCGCCCCGCTTAGACTTTGTGGCCTCTTTACAGAGGCCGTTCGCGACGCTTCTTCGATACTCTCCGAAGCGCATGTATTCATCTTACAAAGATCTGTGATAAACGTCAAGAGGAGTTTATTAAAAAATTAAATTTAATTTAAGACAAAGGCCTGAAAGCTAGTTTTTACCAGCGATGGCCTCTAACTCTTTCCATTTCAGCAGCTGTTTGATCTCGCTGCGGGTCTCTTTATCCAAATCGTCGTACTGATAAGCAAAGCCAAAAGCAGAGCCATCGGGTTCAATCCAGACCGAGGGCCAAGTCATCCCAGAAGCATGTTCCCCTGTGTCTTTGAGGGCCAAGGGTGTGAATGTTCCGCTGCGATTGTCCATGGCCACCGTTTCAATTTCGCCATAAGGACACGCACCACAAGCGCCACTGCCATAAGGAGACAGGGTTGAAATCGAAAAAAGCCCTAAAAAAGCGTGGCTGGGAGAGTAATGGGTCACAGTATAATCCGGTGGCCCCCACTGCGAACGGCCTTCTAATTTGAATTCTGCGACTTTTTGAGTCCCCTGAAAACTCACCAGTTTCTGGTCATATCCAAAAGGGCTGAGTTTGTCCGGCACCAAATAAGCACGGTTTTCACCGGCAATGAGCAAAGGTTTTGGCGAAATTTCATGGCGAATCAGGGAGGGGCTGGGTTCCGTGGGTTGAAACTGGTAACCCTGGGCTAAATTCATGAATCCCAATATTTGATTGGGGTAAGCGGGGAAAACGAACATCAGGGGATTTTCTTGGAGCAATTCAGAGGTCACTGAAGGTTCAAGGGGAAATTCATCGTTGCCTGTTTCTGTCTGGTAAGAAATGGTCAGGGGATTAAACGTTTGGCGTTGACCCAACTGACGTTGGGGGGAAGAGGAAAAAAAATGCTCTTGGTGAGCACTTCCCGTATCGTTGTCGACAAAATCCACCAAGACTTTTGCATTTTTCACAGGCCATTGTTGGGTTGCTGGCCAATATTGGCTGGAGATGTACGCCTCGAACTGATACCCGCCTGGAATGGCTTTAAATACGGACATATTTGTGTCACAGCAAACCTGTTCAGGCAAAGGGATATCCAAATTTTCACTCCCTTTGATGCGACTCCACCACGTCTCTTGGAGCTGACCTGGGGCGATGATAAATTGCCGCAGAAACAAGTGCGGTAGCCATTGACGGCGTTGTGACTGTTTGCGAAACCAAGCGATGCATTCAGACGCTGCCCCTTGAAAATCTTCCCCCTGACAGGCTTTTTCCTGAGCGACTTCGTGCAAACCAAATTGGTTGGCAAAGCCCATGACGGGCATTTGGGCCTGGGGAAAAGCCAACCACAGCTCGATATGATCGGCATTTAACCAAGCGGAAGTTGGCTTGGGAAACTTCACTTTGTCATCTTTGACCTGTCCAGCGAGCCACAACCCTTCTTTCGTCATTTTCAGCCAAACTTTGGCAGAAAAATCTTGGGGGCCCGTTGCTTTTTGTGTGCCAGCGACTTGCTGGGCTGGGCCCAGCACCAATTGGGGTGAACCCTGAAATTCTTTTAAATCGCCATCGATGGAGACATAGTCGGGGGTAGCGGTGGTTTGTAGTGTTGGAATTGGGGCACTGAAACCGGGAGCGGCAATCCCCAGGAACAGGCCGAACAGGCCGAACAGGCCTCCCGATTGAATCAGCTTTGTCAGCGGCAACATCTTGTGACCCTTTCTAAAATAAAACCTTATTTCACTTCTGCATTGTCATTATCGAGAGCTAGCCAGATCAATTGTAATTCATTTCAAGAGTACATAGGCCACCTACGGTTGGGGGTTCCGCATTAGCGTGATACATCCAACCGCTGCGCCAAGACATTTACCCAAGATTCAGCCCGCTCAGGCCGCAGATCCTCCGTTAGCCAGATCTCGCGCAGCACCAAGCCCGGAGTCTGCGCCACCAAGGCCTCTGCCGCTTCGGGTTCGAGATCGGTAAAATAGCGTCCGTTGCGCTCACCGGCAAAGCTGCCGCGTTTAAATGAGGCATATAACACCCCGCTGGGCTTTAAAGCCCCAGCCAGCCGGGCCAGTACCGCTGGCAATTCAGCCTTCGGCAGATGCAAAAGCGAGGCACAGGCCCAGATGCCATCAAAGCGCTCATGCCCAGCCAGGGCTTCGACACTGCCCAAACGGGCCGTCAGCTTGCCCTCAGCGGCGTTGAGGCCCTGCACATGGGCCACAAATTCCGCGCAGGGGTCCAGTGCCAGCACGGCAAAGCCTGCCCGCGCAAAAGCCAGGCTGTCGCGGCCCGAGCCACAGCCAAAGTCGAGAATCTGGCCCTGGGCAGGAAGAAGCGGTAAAAAGCGAGAGTAAAGCTCGCTTAAATCGAGATCGGCCGTGGCCGCGATAAAAGCCGGGGCGTTGTCTTGGTACCAATTTTCCATAGACATCATTGCTGTGCTCCGTCGGTGATATTGCTTAAAGTCTCTGCTTTTTCTGCGCAAAGCACAAGCAGAAATTGGGATAGGCAGAATGGGACGAACATGATAGATTGTTCCCAGGTCTTTGAACAGGTTTGTCTCAATTTCCCCAAAGGCAGAGACGTTGTATATGTCCTCCCAAGTTGACCCCAAGCATCCCGCCCTCGCTCAAGCTTTAAACACGGCCAATCTCCCCGCTATTTTTGCCATTCTTAAGACATGGTCGAATATTTATCACAAAGACACCCCCCTTTTGTCAGAAACAGCGCTGCAAACAATTCGCACAAGCCCAGAAAAGATCCGCCAATTGGTGCTTGGGCTGATAGACCCGTCCCGCCCGATCAGACGCTTCAGCAAAGAATACCTGCCTCAACTGGGAGCGGTGGCTGCACCCGATCTGTTTTGTCTTTTGCTTGAAAGTCTGGATCCTTTGCGCAGTGTGAAACCCCACGAAGGCTTGCTGGGCGCATACGGTGGCTACGCCAGTCCGCTCGGGCAAATCATCCATCAGGAGAAGCTCAGCCTGATCCCTGCCAATCCCCAGGAATCGGGTTGTGAAGCTTCACGCTTTGCGGACCAGGTGCTTGAACCATTTGCAGAGTTGTTGGCCCTGACAGATTTCAGGTACTTCCTCGCCGCCTGTGAGTATTGTCTGGGTGTGTTGTCGCCCGAAGGCCCGACAGCCCAATCCCCTTTTGGAGATACGCATGCAGGGGTGATAGAGACCCTGGTACAGTACCACTTGAGTCAGTCATTCAGACGCATCTTATACAAACGAGCCAGAGAGAACGATGCAGACGTCTTTTGTGCAACCCAAATCTGGACACGCCAACAGAGTCTTTTTGAGCAGCCAGAGTGGCAAGCTGAGCTTTTCCAGATAGTCAAAGTGAGATTTCAAGCCCTGGCAGATAGGCCCGTGGCTGCGTTTAATCTGTACCGTATTGGCCTTGGCTATTTTTCGCTGTTTCCAGCTCCCCAACGCATGGCGCTCTACCGTCAGATTCTGCAACAGGCCCTCACACCCGCACAAAGCGTGATGTGTGAAGACGCTTTGCAGGCTTATCTGAACAATTATTATACGGAAGCAATGCAAATTCAAGCTGAGTTGGGGATCTCGCAGTAGTCGAATCGTATTTGCATTAAGACCTATTTTTACAGCGCTGCTCAGATGAAGCCGGAATTCAGGGCTTGCAAAAAAGAATACACATGTGATACAGATAGTATACATGAGCAAACACCCACCTTCCAAACCTGCAAATCCCCGCTTTTCAGCGACAACACCTTGTCAGGCCTTGATCCGCGAGGCTTTTTTAATTGAATTTACCCCCGAGACCCTGCGCATGTTGCGTCTGCATCGGGGATATACCCAGGCGCGTTTGGCCCGGCAGGCAAATATTTCTTCAGATTATCTCTCCGAATTGGAGCGCGAGCGCAGCCAACCCTCTTTGGAGCTGATGGGCCGCCTGGGGCAAGCCTTAGAGGTGGTTTTTTTCAAATAACGATTCGGGCCATACCCCGAATTTTTGCGACTTGAGACGGGATTACATTTATCCAAAAATATCTATTTTCAGATAAATATACAATAATTAAAGCAAAAATAAAGAAAAAAGAGCTTGATTGTTTTTCTATTTGTTTGTTATAACAGGGTTACCCCCAAAGACCCAGTATCACAAACGATTAAAAACAAAGGAACACAAACACCGATGCAGGAGAATCGCTTTGTCTCAATTACCCCCAACCAAGTCAGTGGTTTTGCCTCTCCGGCAGAAAGCGAAAGAGAAAAACCCCTGGATCTTTCGCGTTATCTCATGCCCCATCCGGCTGCAACTTTTTTTATGCGCGCCGGGGGACACTGGCCTGAATATGGCATTGTGCCAGGCGATCTGCTGATCATTGACCGCTCCCGTGCCCCCGAACCGGATTTGCTGGGCGTGGGCATCTCTGCCGGGGATTTTTGCCTCGGGCGTTTGCGCCGGGTGCCCCAGGGCTGGCTGATCTGCGGCCCCCAAGGCACCCAAACAGCGGAAGAATTCTGGGGAATTATCTGCCATGTTGTTCACGCTTGGGTCTGAGGGCCTGCCGGGGTTTAATCCGGCTGAAGATTTGGCCGGTTTTCAAGACCAACAACGTTTGGCCCTGGTGGACTGCAACCAGTTTTATGTCTCCTGCGAGCGGCTGTTTCGCCCAGATTTGCGCAGCAGAGCCGTGGTGGTGCTCTCCAACAACGACGGCTGTGTGATCGCCCTCTCGCCAGAGGCCCGCGCCTTGGGCATCACCATGGGTCAACCCTGGTTCGAAGTTCGGCAGCGCTTTGCCCGAGCTTTGCCTGTGGCTTTTTCGTCCAATTACACGCTCTATGAGGCAATCTCGGAGCGTGTCATGGCCAGTTTGCGCAGCTTTGGGCACCCCACCGAAGTCTATTCGATTGATGAGGCTTTTTTGCAACTGCCCTGTGATTTTCCTCCCGAATTGCAGGCCGCGCAATTGGTCGAGCGGGTCGAGCGCTGGACCGGCATTCCCGTGCGCGCGGGCCTGGGCAGCACCAAAAGTTTGGCCAAAGCGGCTTCCTGGCTGGCCAAGAAACGCTATGGGCGGCCCTGGCATATTCTCTCAGATCCAGAGGAGCTTTCAGAATTGCCGATCGAAGCGGTCTGGGGCATTGGCCCTCAGCACGCGGCCCGCTTACAGGCGCGGGGCGTGTTCACGGCCGCAGAGTTTATTCGCATCGATCCGGTCTGGATCCGCAAACAAATGACCATCCAAGGGCTCAAGCTCTATTTGGAATTGCAGGGCATTGCCTGTTTTGAATTCCAATCCCAGGGTCGGCGGCAGCGCCAGATTCGCCATGCACGCTCGCTGGCTTATGACCAAAGCAATTTGAATACCCTCAGCGCTTGGCTGGCGGGCTTTGTGGTGCAGGCCGCACTCAAGCTGCGCCGCCAAGACCTATTGGCCGGGCGTTTGGGAGTCTATCTGCAAACCAACCGCTTTCGTTCCCAGGCCGAAGCGGAGCGCGATCCCGCCTTTGTCAGCCGCCGACTCGAAGCGGCTTGCAATTATACCCCCCAGCTCTTAAAAACAGCCCAGGAATTGCTGGTTCAGCTCTATCTGCCGGGCCGAAAATACAAAAAACTGGGGGTTTTGCTCGACGAACTCAGCCCCAGGCAAGAGACTGCTTTGAGCTGGCTCTATCCCGATCAGGAAAAGGATCAGGCCCTGATGCACAGCATCGACAGCTTAAACCAGCAATTGGGGTACCAGGCGGTGTTTTATGGGCGTCAATTGGGGGCCGGCCCGTATTCACGCCAGGAGAACCGCTCTCCGCGCTATCTCACCGCTTGGCAGGACCTGCCCGAAATCTCACCCCAGTGCAAAGGCCCTTTACGGCGGAAAAATCCCGGGAATCTGCAAGAGTTCTTGCCGCAAAAAGTCCAGACAACGCCCGACTTTGGCCGGAAGAAAGGCCCTGGAGGGGTACAAAGCATAGATCTCACGGTGTGAGAGATGGTAATCCACAACCGAAAAAGCAAGCAAGTCGCCCTTGGCCAAATCTGCGTGGATCAACCAAAGCGGGGCGCTGCCAATGCCCACCCCTGCCAGCAGGGCCTGCCGCAAGGCCTGGGCATGATTGGTCAGAAAGCGCGATGCCACCTGAATCGTGTATTTGCCTTGGGGGCCCGTAAATGTCAGCGCCTTGCCCCCTTCCAGCCGCGAAAAAGTGACAAAAGGCAAAGCTTTCAGATCGTCGGGCCGGCAGGGAAACCTGAGTTGTTGATGCCAACTCGGCACCCCCACGATTTGCCTTTCGATCAAACCCAATTTGTGGTGCTCCAAACTGGTATCCTCCAATTTGCCGATGCGCAGGGCCAAATCGACGCCTTCGGCCACCAGATTGACAGAATTATCTGTCAGGCTCAGATCCAGGATCAGTTCTGGATGATCGGCCTGAAAGCGTAACAAGAGCTGATTGAGAAAGGCATCCCCCATACTGACAGGGGCCGTCAGTGCCAGCCGACCATGAACCTGCTCCTGTTCATTGCGCAGCCCCGCTTCAATACTTTCGAGCCCTTCGAGCCATTTGCGGCATTGGCGGTAATAGTTCTGGCCCGCTTCGGTCAGACTCAGACGGCGGGTGCTGCGCTGAAACAGACGCAGGCCAAGCCGGGTTTCGAGCAATTGAATCGCTCGGCTGATGCTGGGCTGGCTGGTGTAGAGATCCCGCGCCACCGCAGAAAAACTGCCCCGTTCAGCCACCCGACAGAAAATCTCCATTTGTTCGAGCCGATCCATCATGCCTCTATTCATACAAAAAATGTATAAATAATATACCAAATTCCCATCTTCTATCCGAAATACTTTTGAGATAAACTCAAAAATAACAAGACAACAAGCACCATGGAGTTCATTCAAAAATGACATTTAAACTTTCTCTCAAACGCACAGGTCTGATCAGCAGTTTCTTTGCGATTACCCTGCTCGGCTGCAATGCCACACCGCCTTCCTTGGCGACACCTGCCAGTCAGTTCGCTCCCCGTTCGCTGCAGATCGCGTCAGCTTCGCGGGTCTCAAGCGAAAGCCCGACCTTCTTTGAAAACCGTCTGCGCGGCTTTGTCTACCATTGGTTCTCACTCTTCGACAGCAATGCCCCGCACGCGGAATTCCTCAAGCGCATGGTCCAAGATCCAAGCCTCGAATTCCGCTTTCCCGACGCCAACTTGCGCAATGAGCAAGATTTTCGCAGCTGGTACGATGGCATCCTGAAAAACATTCGCGTGGCCTCGCACACGGTCAACAGTGTCAAGATCCAAAAACGTACCGGCAACGAATTCACAGTTCTGGTAGATGTCCTCTGGCGGGGCGTGCCCTACCAGGGAGAGCCGGTGTTCTTTCATGCCAGCCAAGAATGGCATGTGGTCGTTAAAGGCAATGACTTCAACGATATCCGCATTCGCAAATACCTGGTTAGCGCAGCCAAACCCTGATCCGCATGAAATGAGAATAATCACATAAAAAGCAGGTAAATAACATGAAAATAGCAGTTCTCGGAACAGGTATGGTCGGACAGGCAATTGGTTCACGGCTGGCCGAGCTTGGGCATGAAGTCAGAATGGGCAGCCGCACAGCGGGCAATCCCAAAGCCGTGGAATGGGCCAAGCAAGCGCAGGGTGCCAGCGAAGGGAGCTTTGCTGACGCGGCCAGTTTTGGTGAGATCGTTTTCAATTGCACCTCGGGCAGCGCTTCACTGGCGGCCCTTGCGGCGGCTGGGGCCGACAACTTGGCAGGCAAAGTGCTCGTCGATGTAGCCAATCCCCTGGATTTCTCTCAGGGAATGCCCCCCACCTTGTCGGTCTGCAACACCGATTCTCTGGGCGAGCAGATTCAGCGCGCCTTTCCCGAGGCCAGGGTCGTCAAAGCCCTCAATACCATGAATTGCAATATTATGGTCCATCCAGACCAAGTTGGCCATGGCGAACACCACACCTTTCTCAGCGGCAACGATGCTGACGCCAAACAAACGGTCAAAGCGCTTTTGCAAAGCTTTGGCTGGCAAGATGCCTTTGTGCTCGATCTGGGAGATATCTCGACTGCGCGTGGCACAGAAGCCTGGCTGCCGCTCTGGTTGCGCATCTGGGGAGCCACCGGTAGTGGCAGCTTCAATCTGCGGATTGTCAATTAAACACAGCGAGGATCATATGCGGGTTTTTCGTCTCTCTTCTTTGCTCTTGTCTGTTTTGCTCTTGTCGGCTGTTGTGGCCATGCCTGGTCAAAGCGCATCGCCTTGGCCGAAAATGGAATATGCAGACCTCTGTGAAAAGCCAGGGGTCTGCAAACGACTCTCCCGGCTGATTATGGGCACAGACCATCTGGGAAAAATCCCCAATCAAGAGACCGTGGCAGTCTTAAATGAGGCCGTCAAACTCGGGATCAATACCTTTGACACGGCACCGATCTACACAGATGCAATTGAGCGGCGTTTGGGCGATTGGCTCAAAGCACAAAAGCGTTCCGATTTATATGTCATCACCAAGGGTGGCTTTCCCCATGATCTCGGCCCCGGCACTTACCAGAGTCGGCTCAAAGGCAGCAAAGCAGAAATCGTTGACAATGTTTTGGAAGAAATCATGATCTCACGTGCCCATTATGCCCGCAAAATTGACATCTACCTGATGCACCGGGATGATGGGGATTATCTCAATTACGAGCGCAGCAAACGGGCCCAAACCCCTGTCAAAGACATTCTCACCGCCCTTTCAGCTCCCCGGATCAAAAACCACTACCAGATGCTGGGGGTCTCCAATTGGGAAACGCCCAGGGTTGAGGAATCTCAAAGAGTGGCCAAAGCACACCCCGAGCTGGTCAGGCCCGTGTGCAACAGCCCCTATTTTTCGCTGCTCGAAATGGGGGCCGTCACGATTCACTCAGGTGGGGTGCAAGTCAGGCATGCCGAGATGATGAACCCCGCCTTTCAACAAGGCGTGAAAATCATGAGCTATTCTCCCCTGGGCGGATTTTCGATCTTTGCCAAGGGCTGGGAAGAAGCCAAGCAAAGAGCCTGGGCCTTGAAGCAGAAAAAAGACCGCTATTGGGGACACGTCTATGCCGCTATTTTTCATGCCGCCAACGAAAAGCGCTACAAAAGACTGCTGGCCTTTACCCAGGCCTTTAATGCCAAACACCGGAGCGACTACACCCCCGATCAAATGGCCAATGCCTATGCCCTGGCACACGTGCGTACAGATTATCTGATTATCGGACCACGCTCGCTTGAGCAATTGAGAAGAACCGTTCAAGCCCTGGAACTGGCTAAACGGCTTAGCCCAGCAGATCTGGACTATCTTTACAAAAACCCCTAAGACGGTTTTTGCAATTGCAGCAGGCACCAGCGTTTGCCCGCCTGAATCTGGACATGTTTGAGTTCAAACGGACAGAGCCTGCCAAGATCGTCTAGAAAAGGGTAGTGATCAAAATCGTCGACGAGAATCCAGGCATTGGGTTTGAGAAAGGGGAACATCAAAGCAAAAGCCAGCGAACGCCCATTGCCATTGGGGCCGTCGAGCAAAAGGGCGTCCAACGAGTTGGGCACAAACGTGGCGGCATAATCCAGGTCGTAAAAACAGAGCGGAACGCGGGTTTGGGGATATTGCTCAAGGGGCAGGAGCTGGCCCATTTGGGCAAATTTTAAATGGGCCGTCTGGGGATCTTGCCAGAGTTCGGCTTTTTCGGCTTCGGAAATTTGGCGCAAAGGGGCCTGCAAATAGGCTATCGCCGGGTTGTTTTTGAGTTCGGCCTTTAAACGTTGGAACCAGTCGTCTTGGTGTTCAACGCTGATCACCGAAAGCGGCATTTGGATGCTTAAAAACTGCCAAAAGCGGGTGGATTGGCCAGAGCCAAATTCAACCAGACGGGGCAAATCCGCCCGGTCTTGAAAGAGACAGCCTGTTAAACTGCGCAAAGCACTGCGGGACAGCGCCCAACCACTGAAATAGCCTTTGTTTTTACGTACCTGGCGCAGGGCCCATTCGACCGAACGGGAAAAAGTGCCCTGTTTTTGCAGCCAATTGCGCGAGGCCTGTTCTTCTTGCCAGAGCTGGGGCAAATAATAAGTGCTGGTCAACTCGCGTTTGAACAGGCGCAAAGCGGGCAAAAACGGGCGAAACCAAGCCTGCTGGTAAAGGCTTTCTCTGTTCATGGCAGGGCCTCAACCGGGCTGGTTAAATAGGCTTCCAGGCGGGTTTTGAGTTCGGCCAGCACGGCCTGTGCCGAAAGACTGGCATCGACCCGTTGCCAGCGCAGGGGCTCCTCTGCGGCCAACGCGGCATAACCGCTGCGCACCTTCTGGTGAAAGGCCTGCGCCTCACTTTCGAGGCGATCTTTGCCCGGACGGTCGCCGATGCGGGCATGGCCCAGGACCGGGTCGAGATCGAGCCAAAAGGTCAGGTCGGGTTGCAATCCGCCTGTGGCCAAGTGGTTGAGGGTTTTGAGTTCGTTTAAATCCAGCCCGCGACCAAAGCCCTGATAGGCCAAGGTAGAATCAGCATAGCGATCGCAGATCACGATCTGGCCGGCCGCCAAAGCGGGGCGAATCACAGTATCCACGTGGTGGGCCCGATCGGCCAAATAGAGAAAGAGCTCGGCACGGGGCGAGAGCAATTCGCTGGGATGGTGATCGAGAATCAAGTGGCGAATGCGCTGGCCGTAGTCCGTGCCGCCGGGTTGGCGTGTGACCAAGACTGTATGGCCCTGGGCCTGAAGCCAAACCAACAGGGATTGAATCTGGGTGGATTTGCCTGCACCTTCTCCACCTTCAAAGCTGAGAAACACCGCTTAAAAGTCCGGATGCATCATTTTGAGGGCAAAGTCTGGATCGTCCATTTCGCGGAACATTTCCTCTTCTTCTTCACTGGGCGCATCGAGCTGCATGATCGTACGCAGGGCCTTTTGAATCTGGTAGATCGTGTTGGCGCGCACCATGTGCACCGGCAATTGCCGGGCCTCGGCCGCATCGATGATCTTGCGGTGCTTTTTGTAAGAGGAGAGCAGCACCAGCACATCGGCTTCGTCGAGGTTTTTGGTGATGCGCACAGGCAAACGCATGGTCTTGATCACCCTTTCGAGTTGGCTGCGGCTGACGGCATAGGGGTAGATATGCAATTCGCTCTCACGCTCGCCCGTCACATTGACCATGTGGCGCTGCATGTCGGCGTTCTGCTCTTTGATCTTTTTGACCTTGCCGTGTTCGTCGATCATGCGGATCTCGGGCGCGGGCATTTTGCCGCGCAGGTATTGGTCGACAACGTCGGCCACATCGATGTGGATCGCCAATTGGTAGCGGTCCTGAATCTCGATCGCAATGTCGAAGGTGGGGGGCGATTTGCGCTCCAAGACACTCTTTTGGGTGCCCCGGCGCTTGGCCTCTTCGTCGCCGAGGGTCACGCTTTCGATCCCACCGACAAGGTCATTGAGAGAGGGATTGAGAATCAGGTTTTCGATGCTGTTGCCGTGGGCTGTGCCAATCAGCTGCACGCCGCGTTCGGCAATCGTGCGGGCGGCGTCGGCTTCGGCCTCGGTGCTGATCTCGTCGATAATGATCACTTCGGGCATGTGGTTTTCGACCGCTTCGATCATCACGGCGTGTTGCTCAGCCGGGGTGCGCACCTGCATGCGGCGTGAGCGGCCAATCGCCGGGTGGGGAATGTCGCCATCGCCGGCAATTTCATTGGAGGTGTCGATAATCACGACGCGTTTGTGCAGGTCGTCGGAGAGAATCCGCGCCATTTCACGCAATTTGGTGGTTTTGCCGACACCCGGACGGCCCATGAACAAAATACTGCGGCCAGACTCCACCAGATCGCGCACAATGTCGATGGTGCCCTGAATTGCACGGCCGACACGGCAGGTCAGACCGACAATTTTGCCTTTGCGGTTGCGAATACAGGAAATGCGGTGCAGGGTGCGTTCAATCCCGGCGCGGTTATCGTCGCCAAAATTGCCAATCGTTTTGGTCACGTGTTCGAGATCTTCTTGGCTGACCAAGCGCTCACCGAGAAAGGCAATTGATCCCGGATAGCGGGCCTCGGCTTCGCGCCCCAAATCCAGGACGACTTCAATCAACTCTGAGAGCCGCTCTTCTTTGTTGAGGGCCTCGGTGACCCAGTCGGGCAAATGGGCGAGCAATTCATCGAGATTGTCGGTGAGCAGTTTTTCAAATACTTCCATGGGTGTCCTTTCGGGGGGCTTCATTGCAAGACAGGATCGTTAAGGCGGAAAGTACTGCCCGCACATGCGGGAGGAAAAGATAAAAAAGAAGACGCGAGACCAGAGCCACAGGTTCCAAAAGAAGCCAAGTGGCATCCTTTAAAACCCTCTTTTTAGTATACTCTGCCGAGGAAGCTTGTTGCCACCGCTTTTTTAAACGCGGAGCGGGCTCATTGCCACCGACTCAACCAGAATGCGCGCTTTGGCGATTTTTTCTTGCAGCAGGGTCTCACTCAGCGGCTCAGAGGGACTCAGGTCGATAAATTTGCGCGCAAAGCTGCCCATGCCCACCCCATGAATCCCACTTTGGCGGCGGCGCGCCAGGGGTCCGGTCAGGTCGTTGGTGCCGCCTGAGACCTGCACAAAACAGTCCAAGCCCTGGGCAAACAGGGTTTCGGCCAGTTCCAGGCAGGGCAAGGTGGATTTTTCGCCTTTGCGGCCGCTGATGGGTTTGCCATCGGCCTGAATCAGGATATCTGGGCCCGCCAAAGCGCGGATGGTTTGGGCCAATTGGGCAATCTCAGCAGGGGATTGCCCGTGGGCCCCCAGGCTAAAGGCCAAAAGTTCGATTTGGTCGCGCAGGGGGGCCAATTGGGCCAGCAAGGACTTTAATTCGGGCAGGCTGCCATCGCCGGTATGCACTTCGAGCGCGCTGGCACCCGCGGCCAGACATTGTTTTAACAGGCTCTGCACCTCGCCGAGGGGGTCGCGGGCAACCAGGCTCAGGGCCTTACTTGGGCAGGCAATGACACAGTGATCGCAGCCCAGGCAGTTTTCCAGGCGAATTTCTCCGCCAACAAAAACCTCGTGGGGGCAGGCATTGACGCAGAGCCCGCGATCATCACAGCGGCTAAAATCTTTTTCGACCCGCAGAAAATGCAAGTCCTGGTTAATGCCCACGCTGACCATGATCAGGGGCAAACCGGCCACAGGCACCTTGGCGGCGGCAATGCCCGCGCGTGCGGCTTCAACCAGTTCAGGCCGAGCGCCGACATCAATCACCTGGGCCCCGGCTTCGGCAAAAATCTGCGCCAGGGTGGCCACAAATTCGGTATTGCGATAGCTGGCCCCACAGATCAACTTAAAAAAGCGCCGCTCCTGCAGCGCCTGTTCAATCGCCAGATGCATCAGCGAATTTTCGGCAGCACAATGCCCGTTTGGGCTTGGTATTTGCCTTCGCGGCTAAGGTAGGTCACATCACAGGGCTCATCGCCCTGAAAAAACAAGACCTGACAGAGGCCTTCATTGGCATAGATCCGGCAGGGCAATGGCGTGGTGTTGGAGATTTCCAGGGTCACATAGCCTTCCCAGCCCGGCTCAAAGGGCGTGACGTTGACGATAATCCCGCAGCGGGCGTAGGTGCTTTTGCCGAGGCAGATCGAAATCACATCAGCGGGGATTTTAAAATACTCCACCGAACTGGCCAAGGCAAACGAATTGGGGGGAATCGTGCAAACATCGCCAATGAAGTCAATAAACGAATTGGCATCAAAGGCCTTGGGATCGACAACGGTGTTGTTGATATTCGTAAAAATCTTGAAGTGATTGCTCACGCGCAGGTCATAGCCATAAGAGGAGAGGCCATAAGAGATAATGCCTTCGGAAACCTGTTTTTCGACAAAAGGCGCAATCATGCCGTGCTCAACCGCCATTTTGCGAATCCAGGAATCTGCTTTAATGCCCATAATTTACCTTTTCTATGCTTGAACGTTTTCTTGGAGGGTTTAATCGGGTACCTGTTCAATGATACGGATTGCGCCCAGCGGTGGCAATAAGGCCTCGGAAACAGATGTGCCCATTGTGTTGAGAATTTTATCCGAAACCGCAGGATCAGGGCTGGTTTCGATCAAGGCCAGATTGCGCCCCTGCTGGGCTGTCACGTAGAGACGGGTATCGTCGCGGTTGATGGCCACCCCCAAAGGCGCATAGGCCGGAAATTTGACATCTGGGCCGTTGAGATAGAGGGTTTGCAACAACTTCTTGGCTTTGGGATCCACCACCAGCACAGCAGAGGTGCCGCTGGCGGTGAGATAGAGCTTGCTGCCACTGTGGTTGGCGACCATCCGCTCCAGCAGCAGCGGGCGTTTGTCTTCGGCCTTTTCACGCAGGTCGAGGGTGGTTTCGAGCTGGCCCGTCGCGGGGTTGATAATATACATTTGGTCCAGAAATTCATCCAGGGCAAAGAGCCGGTCGCCGACCTGCCCGAGATCGGAAATACGACTGCCTTCGGGCAATTTCAGCCATTCTGAGACGCGGTAACTGTCGCCGTCGCGCTGCACTTGCAACAGACGGGGGGTGGCCTGATCGGCGATCCAGAGCTGGTTGCCATCGGCACTGAGGGCCAAACCCGAAATTTGGGTCGCTTGGGGCAGATTCACAAACTGTTTCAGCGGGGGCTGCGTCAGCCCCATCACGCGGTAGACCGCCAAACGCGGCAGGGTCTCTGAGGCCGCCCAGAGTTCGCGAAAGGGAGCTGAATAGGCCAAACGGTGGGGTTTGTCGACGGTGCCAATTTTACCCACGCGGTAGAGGGTGCTGCGATCGTTGCGCTGAAAGACCGAAATCGCGCTCTCCATTTGATTGGCAATAAAAAACAAACCATCGGGGCCCAGCACCAAATCGCGGGGCACCTGGCCCGTTTCGACCCAGCCTTCGACCCGGTGTACCAGGGTGTTGAAGATCAGAAAGCGGTTCTGGGTGGGCGAGAGAATCAAAGCCTGGGTGGTGGCCGTGGTCTGTTCTACGGGCAGGCGTTTGCCACAGCCTGTCAAAGCAAGGGCACTCAAAAGGGCAAATAATAGAATTTTTTGCATATGTTAATTATCGCTGGTTCGGAGATTTTTTAGAAGGGGTTGGACATCTCTATATAGGCGGGAATTCCCACACCCCAGACAATGAGCAGATATACCGACAAGATAAAATCTATATTTGATTTTTACAATAAATTTATATTCTTTCATTTATAGTAAAAACGTACGAAAAGCGGCCCAAGAAAAGCAACTCTGTTTTTACAGTGATTGCGGCAATGACAGCCTCTGTCCCAAAACGATAACCCATGACCAAAAGATAAAAAAAGGCTTTAAAAATAAAATGAAAAACAAAGATTTATTAAAAAAAAACAAAATTAAAAAAGATTTATAAAATTAATTTATTTTAAATCCAGAGTATAATAGAAATATGTAATTTTAAAGGACAATATTTTGAAAAATAAACAATTTTTAAATTTGACAGGCATTTCTTGTCTGGCAATCTTGGGCATCAGCGCCTGTAACCCCGGTGCTCAGCCTGGCAATACCATCGGCATCCCCGTGGGGGCTGGCGTACAAAAAGCGAGCATCTCTGGCTCGGTCGTCAAAAGCAACCTGTCTCCCGCTGAAAGCGCCACTATGGTCTTGATTCAGCGCACCGGGCAGCAGGATCGGGACGTGCAGATTGTGCGCAGCGATAACAACGGCAGCTTCCGCTTTAATGACGTCGCAGCCGGAGAATACCGAATCGCTTTTGTGCTGCAATCAGAATCTGAGCGCAAAGATCCCCAAAGCCCAGCCAAACGCTATGATCCCGAAAAAGATCCCGCCACGGGACAGTCGTTTTCGTTTATTAGCACGGGCAATTTCACCTTTAATGGCACGTCCACAAGTTCCATTCAGATTCCCCAGATCAATATTGGCTGGAGCACCAATTTGGAGCCCCACAATAAATCTGTCGGCAATAACCAGCCGATTCGCTTCTCCTGGGGTTCAGCGGTGGGCGCCCAGTCTTATAGCTTGGATATCCGCGATGGCAATAACAACGCCTTTTACAAATCACCCGAAATCTCAGGCAATACCTTTACCTGGAGCGACTTGACCGGCAACCAGGGCAGCAATCAGGGTGTCAAGCTGCGTGCTGGCACCTATTATTATCTGGTCAATGCCAAATTGAGCGCAAGCAGCTCGGGCAGTCTCCTGCCCCATTCAGGTGGCACAGCCTTGGCCCAGTTCAGTGTCCCTTGAGGATTTAAGCCGCAGATTTAAAGCGCTGATTTAAAGCGCCGCCCAGTCTTCAGCTTGGATCTGAAAATGGGCATAATCGGCCAGATTGCGGGTGACCAGAACCAGGCCATGGGCCTGGGCTATCGCTGCAATCTGGCCATCGGCAAAAGGCGGTGTCAAACCCTTTTGCTCCAAACGGGCCCGCTCCCCTGCGTGCCATTGAGCTGCAGCCGGCGAATAGGGCAGAATCGGCAGAGCGGCCAAGACGACATCGTGTAAATAGTCTTCGATATACTGTCGTTTGCGACCGGGGGGCAGGCGGTAGCAACCATAAAAGAGTTCATGTAAAACCACGCTGGCGGTGGCACAGGCTTCGGCATGCCTTTGCAAGGCTGTGATAATTTGGGGATTGGGACGGGGCTTGAGGGGTTCAGAGAGAATATTGGTATCGAGCAGGTAGATGAGGGGCACGGGTGAGGGGCTTACCAGTCAAAGGAGCGGCCGGGAGAGGCATCGCGCAGGTTGGAGAAGGGATCGGGGCTGAGGTCTTCGGGGGGGAGGCTTAAAAACTGCTGGAGAGCAAGGGCAAATGTGGGTTGAGGATTGGTTAAACGGGAATAATCCTCCATCGACAGCAAGACCGCGACGGGCTTTCCGCGCCGCGTAATCTGGACGCATTGCCCTGTCTCCGCCGCGTGAACGAGGCTGGGCAAGGCATTTTTGGCTTCCGCAATCGAATAAGAACTGGGGTCGTGTCGCACATATTGCATAAGAGGCCTCCAGATAGCTATCTACATAGCTATATTATAACAGGGGATCTCAAAAAGATCTGCTTTTCCGTGGTATTATCTATTGGCTATTGGCTAAAGACCAAAAGAACAAGACAGGAAAAAAGCTCTGTATGACAGCCTCTCAACCAACCCCAACAGAAATTTTGCTGCGCCTGTTTGCCACCTTCAAATCCCAAGATCGGGCCGAAGTAGAAACCCTGCTCAGCGCTGATTTTACCTTTAGCAGCCCCTACGATAACGCTGTGGACCGCGAATACTATTTGCAGCACTGTTGGCCCAATGCAAGTCATTTACAAGAGTTGCGCATCGAACGCCTTCTGGTAGATGGCGATCAGGCCTATGTTACTTACTGGGCCGAAACAGCCCAGGGCATGTCTTTTCGCAATACGGAGTTCTTTCGCTTTGAAGGCCAACAGATAGCCTGTCTCGAAGTCTATTTTGGCGCGGCCTACGATCAGGGCCAATTTGCCCGCATGCGCTGAGCCCTCAGCAGACCGCACTACCCCATCAACGCGGCTTTTAAGGCTGTTTCCATGTCTTCAGCCAAGCCTGCAACACCTTTGAGCACCCAAGGGCCTCCATTTTGCCAGTGAACCTGAAAACGTGTGAGATCTTCAGCGGTCTCGGGCTTCAGTTCGCGAATGTCCAAGACCACTTCTGTGCCACCGTCGAGCAGAGCGGGAGAGGCAAAGAGTTTGAGCACGGGCCCCAGTTCACGCACCTCGATTTTGAGTACCCGCTGCGGGAGTGTTGTTTGGCTGGCCCAGGCTTGAATCGCAGCCACAGCTTGGTTTGTCGCAAGCGGTGCGGCAGCTTGAATCTGCTGAATCTGAACACTTTGGAAGCAGCCCCCCTGTTTAAAAAAAGCCTGAATGCCTTGTGCCGCTGCTTTCTCCCGGTCTGGAACGTCTTTTTGCTCGGGGCGCCAACGTGTTTCCCAAAAAACAAAGCCCGCCAAGGGCTGCTGTGCGGATTGGCAAAGGGGTGTGGCTGGAACCGGAGGCTCTGAGCTAAAACGGGTACTGGCACAGCCCCAAAGCAAGAAAAAACCCAGACAGCCCAAAAGGGCAAGGCGTTTTTGAGCAGAGGGTCGTCTGAACAAATTAAACACAGCTAACGCAAAAGCCGGGCGTGGTCCACCATAATACAGCGGTCCATCACCACGGCAAGACCTGCTTCTCGGGCTTTTTCTGCAGCGGGTTCGTGAATCACGCCCAATTGCAGCCAGATCGCTTTGGCCCCAGCAGCAATGGCCTGTTCGACCAGATCGGGCACCTCTTCGGAACGGCGAAAGACATTGACAATATCCACAGGTTCGGGAATTTCAGCCAGCGAGGCATAGACTTTTTGGCCCAAGACTTCGCTCAGAAGTGGATTGACAGGCAGCATCTCAAAGCCTGCCTGTTGCAAATAGCGGGCAATGCGATGGGAGTCGCGGGCCGGTTTATCTGAGACACCGACGACCGCTATGCGTTTGGCATTTTTGAGCAGGGGTTCGAGGGGTGAATTGAGAAAGGTCATCTTAGGCGAAGACGCGGCCTTCACTTTTAAAGCGGTCCCGAATGCCTTTGTGGGCCTTGGGAGAGCTGACAAACCAATTGCTGATCTGGGTCCCTTTAAAGGCGGTGATAATCTTACCCACCTCATTGGCACTCAATTTGTGCCCGGCTTCGCGCTGTTTGCGCGCCAGCATTTTGGGAATCGGAGCGGCCAAGCTGTCGACATGGTTGAGGGTGCCCAGCACCAAGTCAAAGATGCGCGGATCCTGTTTGACTTCTTCGCTGAGTTGGGCATCTGCCAAGAAGGCATCCACCTTGCTCATTTTATCGTGTAAGACAAAGGCCTCTTGGGCTTTTCCCAAGGCCAAATTTTGCTCACTGGCTAATTTTTTCCAAGCTTGGTCAAATTGGCTGCTGGCAACACCGTAGCGCTTGACCACAGCATTGAGTTCTGCGGCAAAGGGATTTTTGTCCCATTTGAGAAAGCGCATCATGGTGCTGTTGGCCACTTTTGCGTCAGATCCACGGGAGCCATTTTTATAGACATAGGTTTCGAATTGGTAGGTGCCATAGGTTTTTCCGCCCGAATCCTGCTTGCGGGAGGGATAGGTGATCGCCCCCACCCCATAGGGATCTTTGCGATTGCGGTAGCTCCCCGATTCGTGATAGGCCATCATCGGAAAAGAGGGCACGAATTTTTTCGGGTCGTGATAGGGGGATTTTTCATAACGGGGTTCGGGCACCGTGCTGGGTTCAGGAGCCGTTTCGGGAGACGTCTTGACTGGGGGCGCTTTGACAGGAGCGGGGGCCGAGGGGGAGCCACTCGCGATCGGCAGCAACGTCCCTTCGTCGATCGGAATGGCCCTGGGAATGGGGGTGGCAATCAATTCAGGCCGCTGATACAAGCTGCCTAAGGGGTGTTCAAAAAGGGAGAGTGAGGCCTGGGCTTGGCCAGAGAAGGCCTTTGCGGCTTGAAGCTGATCCTGGGGTTGGAGGGCCGCAGGGAAAGGTTCTGAGACCGGATCAGCCCCAGGTTTAAGGAGGGCTGAAGTAGGTGGTGCTACAGATGTATTTTCCAAGAGGCGGCTGACACGGCCTTGGGCAATTTGGCGCAGTTGGTCGGGAGGCAGGAGCATCAAGCCTTCCTTCTTTCTCTTTCTGTCTGTCTAAATTGTCTATCACTTTGAAGATTATAGCCCCACAGGCCATTTTTCTTGCCTGTGGGGCCAATTGAATTTGCGCAGCCTGTTTTGCGCTGCTTATTTTGCGCTGCCTATTGGTAACGGTGGCGCAAGCCAGTGGCGGGCCGGGTGTAGTTATAGGTCCAGACCGTTTGCAAATCAGGGCTGTCCATATAGTCTTCGTTTTTGATCAGGTCCCAGCCGTATTTGGCCCGATGCGGATAGACGCGGGGCGGATTGCTGATCCGGCGCAGGGCCTGCCAGACCAACTCAGTGCAATAAAAGCGATCTTCGGTATTGATCAAAAAGAGCGAGTCATAACTTTTGCCAATTTGGGCCGTTTGGTAAGCGCGCATTTTTTCGACGTCGGCGGGGGTCATGCCGGGTTTGCGCAAGACAACAAATTTATCGCGGTGAATGCGTTGAATATAACCCGTCAGGGTCTCACGAATCACACCCATAAAATTGCCTTTGGCATCAAGCTGGGCCAAAGCGTGGATGATTTCGTTATTGCCGAGGTAGACAAAGGAGTGAACAAACGAGTCGTTATTGCCACAGAGCACGATATCGCCGGGCTGCAGATGGGCGATCATATCCTTGAGAGCCGCATCGTCAATGCGGGGCACATTGTCGGGCACACCGGGTTTGTTAAATTCTTTTTTGATAATTTTATCGCTGAGCAAATACAAGGCCGGGCGCACAAAGCCAACAGCGGTCAGACCTTCAAAGATAAAACCACCCCGAGGCAGCGAAACCACTTCAGCCGGGCGGCCATTGTCGAGATCATCGAGATTGTCTTTGTAGAGATCGCGCAAAATGCGGGTGGTGAGATCGTCATTGGCAGACGACATCGTCTGCATCCGGGCGGGGCCCTGTTGGGCCATGAGTTGCTGAGGGGGCATCACGGGGGCCGAAGTGGCACAACCTGTGAGCAAAAGGGACAAACCAACCAATTGTTTAAAGATTTTTTTCATGATTCGCGACACTCTCCACGCAATAATCCGGCATCGGGACCGGGTGATAAAAAAATTGTCGCATTTTCAGGGCCCTCCCTGACGCAAATTAAGCAAAAAATAAACCTTTTTTAACCAGAAAAAAAGGCCAGTTTAAACTGGCCTTTGCACGTGATTGGTGCGAAGAGGAGACGTTTTCAGCTATTGCTGCTGATCATTCGTTTTGGCCGGCACCGGCGCACTGGCCTGGCCCGAAATATACTCATTGGCCACCCGCACCATCAGGGCATTGAGTTTTTCAACCGTAAAGCTGCCGACTGTGGGTTTGATATGACCACTGCCAATACCGCTGTCGTCGGTCAAAAAGACGTAACGTCCGCCCGTGCTGATCGCCATCATGCGCAGCAAAAATTCGGTTTCTTTGTCGATCCCACTGGAGGCCACAGGAATAATACGAATGCCTTTGGCGGCGGCCCGCAGCAAAGACGTGCGCAGGCGTGTGAGATTTTTGGGGTCTTGGTGCGGCGGCGCGTCGAGCACCAAAAACAGCAGGCGGGCACGGGCCGTGGCGCTCCATTCGTGTTCATCGACGGCGTCTTGCAGGGCCGCATCCACCGCTTCGGGGAAATCACCGCCGCCATTGGCAGATTGTTGGCTCAATTGTTGGGCCACGGTGTCGGGATTTTCGCTGAAGGGAAAGGGACGCACAACGTATTCATCGCTGAGGTCTTTGTAAAAATTGGTGCTCAGACGCAGTTTGAGGTCTTTGCGGTTTTGGGACGAAATCTGGCTGGCCACATTTTTGAGTTCACTTTTGAGGTATTCCAGTTCGTCGCCCATCGAGCCGGTGGTATCCACCACCAGCATCAGGTCGGCGTTCACAGCAGGATCCAAGGCTGTTTCGGCTTTAAAATTCAGGGTTTGTAGGCCATTGCCACTCAGGCTCAGCTCTTGTTTGAGGGTTTCTTGGCCGAGATTGACCCGAACCTCAAGCTTTGAGAGCGTAGGCTCTTTCACTGAGATTTGACTTTGTTGATCTTGTTGCGTTTGAAACGGCTGCACCTGGCTGCTGCTGCCAATTGCCGGAAAAAGATCGGCTTGGCCCAAGACATTGGTGCGGCCTTCAAACAGAAGTTTGTCGCTGCCGCTGGCATAGACCTGCACCGGCAGATCGGCCAGGGCCCCGGCGGGACCTGTCACCGTGACTTGAATCCGTTTTTGGTTATAAATCCCCCAGATGCCGGGCATGCCTGACCACTGTTGGTCTTGCATCAGTTCCAGCCAAAAGGGCCAGTTTTTCAGATCATTCCATTCCCCGGCGGTGAGCAAACCAGCCTGGGGTTGGGGGCCGGGCTTCATCGGAAAAGGCTCAGGGGCAACCAGGCCGGGCCGGGCCAGATCGCTGCGGCCAGAAGAGACACCGGATTTACTGGTTGGGCTGGTACTCAGGGCTGGCGCTGCAGCAAGCGGTGCCGCAGGCGCAAGAGCGCCACTTGCAGATCCACCGCCACCGGCAGAGCTTTCTGCAGAGGCTGAATCGGCCATCGGCGCACCCATCGGCAGGCGTTTAGCAAGATTTGCCGCAGCCGGATCCGCAGAGGGCACAGCTCCCTGAGAGGGGAATTTGGGAATGGCGGGCGGGGTTTTGCCCGTGGTTTGATTGGGGCTGTTGTTCGGGGAATTGACGAGGGGGGCTTGGCAGGCATTTAAACAGACATTTAAGCTTAAGGCCAATAAAGCAAAGGGCAAGAACTTAGACATGGAATACAAATCTCCTTGAGAGGTGGTGACAAAATCTTAGCTGAATCTAAAATTGAGTCTAGCAGATTGTTTACAAAAAGTAAACAATATTTTCAGAAAGTCAACAAAATAACAAACAGGGCCAAAACCGAACAGAGAAATTTTAAGATTTAATCTAGAATTACAAGTAGATTAACCTTACTTTTAACTTGATAACGTCAGCTGGGCTGGGTTTGGCCCGACAATCAGATCATCGAGAGAGATCCAAAAGAGGAAAAGCGAAAAATGAAAAAAGTAACCCTTCTGTCCACCCTGACCCTGGCCCTGAGTCTGACCGCCTGCGGTGGCAGCGTCAACTCCCCGACTTCAGGCGCCGTCTCTTCGCTCTCCACATCTATGAGCACCCCCAGCGGTGGTTCTGGCATTACCCCGATCGAAAGCCTCGAAGAAGAAACCACCCCTGCAGCAACTGCTCCCGTTGAAGAAGCGGCCCCTGCCGCTGAAGAAGCTCCCGCAGCTGAAGCCCCTCCTGTTGAAGAAGCAGCCCCGGCAGCTGAAGAAGCTCCCGCAGCTGAAGCAGCACCGGCTGAAGCAGCTGCCCCAGCAGCTGAAGAAGCCCCCAAAGATCTCGACGCTGTCCCCGATTTGGATGTCGGCTCACCTTATGTGCCCGCTGGCAGCAGCCTCGGTGGTGGCAGCAGCTACACCGCTGAAGGCAGCTTCAAAGTAGATCAAGACACCTTCAACCAATGGCAGGCCGTGAACGTGATTTCTGATGGTTCCAACCTCTATGTGGCCGCCGTCGATATCAAAACCCCCACCAAAGGCACCGTGATTCAGATGGATACCTCTGGCGGCGCTTGGAAAGACCTCGGCAAATCCTTTCTCTCCACGATCACTCTTGGTGCCACGGGTTATAAAATGACCAAGACCATTCAAGGTCTGGCCATGGATGACTCAGGCAATTTAATTATCAGCGACAGCAAAGACCAGCTCTTCCGCATGGACACCCCCAAATACAGCGTCACCACTGTGAAAGCTGCCTTGGCCAGCGCCCTGGATGTGGTCAGCAGCGGCGGCAATTTCTTCGTCGCCACCTCCACCGGTATTCAAAAATTTGATTCTTCTCTCGCTGCAGGTTCCGCATTTGGTTCCATCACCCCCAGCGGTGGCCTGGGCCGCGACAGCCAAGGCAATATCTACGCGGTCGCTGGCAGTGCCATTCAGAAAATCAACAGCAGTGGTGCAGCCACTGAAGTGGTCAAAGATGTCAGCGGTGCCCTCGACGTCTCCGTTGACAGCAAGGGCAATATCTTTGTCCTGATGAGCGACAGCGTCAAATTTTACAACGACAAAGGTGAATCCCAGGGCAGTTTTGGCTCCGGCGATTTCACAGCTCCCAAAGCCATCTTCGCTGATTCCAGCGGTGGCGTGTACGTCGCCGATTCCGGCAGCGACCACAAGACCTCCCAGGTCGTGAAATTCAGCAAAGGTTAAATCCTTGAACAAAGAACTCTTGGGGAAATTTCTCCCCATTGCTCAGCAAGCCGCCCAATTGGGCGGCTCTCAGCTTTTGGCCCACCGGGGCAAACTGGCCCAGATTCGCAGCAAAAGCAGCAGTGGCGATCTTGTCACCGAAGCCGACCTGGCTTCGGAAGCGGCCATTCTGGCGCATTTTAAGACCCATCTGCCCGAACACGCCATTTTGGCCGAAGAATCAGGCAAACAAGAGACAGGCAGCGACTGGCTTTGGGCGATTGACCCCCTCGATGGCACCTTAAACTATGCCCACAACCTGCCTTTTTTCTGTGTCTCAATTGGCCTGATGTTCCAACTCAAACCCGTCTTGGGTGTGATCTACGCGCCGGTGCTGGATGAACTCTTTTGGGCCTATCAAGGCGGTGGCGCTTGGCTCAACGGGGAAGCGATCCAGGTCTCTGAGACCGACCGTCTGCGCCAGAGCTTTTTGGCCACCGGATTTCCCTACCGCAAAGCCGAGTTAAGCGACAATAATTACGCCGAATTCTGCTATTTTGCCGATCAGACCCAAGACATTCGCCGACCGGGCTCAGCGGCGCTGGATTTGGCCTATGTGGCCTGTGGCCGCTTTGACGGCTTTTGGGAGCGTCACCTCAATGCCTGGGATATCTGCGCCGGGGCCGTGCTGGTCGAAGTCGCAGGTGGCGTGGTCGGCAATTATGATGGAAAGGCCTTGGACCCACTCTCTGGCGAAATCATCGCCAGCAATGGTCCGATTCAGCACCTGCTGCAACAGCCGCTGGCCACCCTGCGCGACCGCAAGATCTCAGTCAAAGTCACCCTTTAAAGCTCAAGACTTGGGCTTAAAATGGCCATTGGAGCGCACCCGGCGCTTAAACTCATGGGCTTTTTGCAGGCGTGGTAGCAATTCAGCCAGATAGCTCTCCAGTTTTTTCAGGCGTTCATTTTCGCTTTGTAGTTCAATCAGCGCCAATCGCGCTTCGATTTCGAGACTGAGCAAACTGGCCAAATGAAAACTCAGCCCTTGCTCGGACGCCGCCACAGCGCTATCGGAGCCAATTAATTTGAGAAATTCAGCAAAACCCGCCAGCACGCTTTCTTTCAGGGCTGGCTCGGGCTGCTCTTCGGGGTCGAGATCGTTGAGAAATACGACTTCGGCCTTTAAATAGGGCTGGTCTTCGTGCATTTTAAGCAGGCGGTAGCGCTGGGTTCCAAGGGTCATCAGATCGAGTTGGCCATCAGCGTATTTGTGCAAAATTTGGTGAATCACCACCATACAGCCCACTTCGTGCAAATGGTTTTCCTTGCTGAAGTTGATGCCAATCGGCAAATAACCATTGCTACCGGGCCGCGGCGCACAATCGCTGACCATCTGTTTGTAACGGGGTTCAAAGATATGCAGGGGAACAGGTTCACCGGGCAGGGGCACAATCCCCAGGGGGAAAATCGGAATCAGGGCTTCTGACATGGGGAGATCCTTTTAAAATGGCTAACGGTTTTTGACAGTATACACCCCGTGGAAGGTTTTGCACCTGAAAATGACGCCCTTCGACTCCGCTCCGGGCACAGATTCGACTCCGCTTCAGTGAACGGAGTCGAAGTGAACAGCCCCCAACAAAAGAGGGCACCCCCAAGCGGAGATGCCCACGCAAAATGCTTAAATTAAAACGGCTTTATGCAGCGGCTTTAAAACTCTGAAAGCCCGAATGGCTCTCAAACACTTCTTTGCTCAATTGCTGCGCTTCGAGCGTGGTCAAGGAGCCGGTGCGGGGATTGTCATTGCCCCAGCTGTCTTTTTTCATGATTTGGCTGCGGATCAATGCCAATTTTTCGTCGCGGCTGATCTCACGGGAATCGAGCACAGCGCTGCGGATAAAGGCTTTGATCAGGGTATTGGCCTGGGCTGGGGTGTAGAGGCCACTGCTGTAGTCATCGTTCCCCCAGCTATCGGGCTTCATTTTTTCGCCGCTCAGGGTCTCGATATGGGTCTTGGCAAAATCGCGTTCAAAGGGATTGGGCTGGGAGGCTTTGGCGGCTTTTTCAGCCAGATCGCTGGCCTGTTTGCCACTCACACTGCCTTTGGCCGGGTCGTCATTGCCCCAGCTGTCTTTTTTCATGCGCTGGCTTTTGAAGATTTCCAATTTGTCTGTGAGTGACATGGCACTGGAGTTGACCACTTCGTCTTCGAGAAATTTGCGGATTTTGGCATTGGCCTCTTCGGGGGTAAAGATGCCGGTGCTGGGGTCATTATTGCCCCAACTGTCTTTGCGCATTTTATTGTTTTCCAGCTCGGAGATATACGCGCGGGTTTCTTCAACCGTTTTGCCCATGCCGGGGTAAGGGGGGTAACCAGGCCCGCCAGGGACTTGGCCGGGACCACCGGGATAACCGGGGTTGGGGGGATAGGCGGGGGGCCAATTGGGCTGATTGGGTTGATGGGGTGCGACCAAATAAGAGCCACTCAGAATCACCCGGCCGGTATTCAGGGCCATGCCCAATTCTTGGCGGGTGACAAATCCGTCGTAATTGCTGTCAACGACCTGGCCAAGCGAACCCAGACCGGCACTGAAAATCCGGTCTGCGATCAAGACCTGGGCAATCTGGTGAGAGACGGCGGGAGCGAGTTGCTGCACGCTGACCTGGTTGTTGACCAAGCCGCTCTCAAATTCAAAGAGCTGAATAATATTGTCGCGGTTGCGGTCGAGTTGGCGCAGCAATTGGGGGGAAACCCGCAGTTCATCACGGCCAATCACACCATCGCGGTTTTGGTCAAAGACACGGGCCACCTGATTGAGGCTGGCGGGATTGAGATAATAGCTATTGGCGGGAGGGGTAATAAAACTCTGCAGGGAAGTGGGTTGGATCGATTGCATCGGGGATGCTCCTTCAAAAATGAACTGATGAAAAATCTGAATAACTTAACGTTAATTTAACATATAGAAAACTACATCTTAAACTTGCGTCAATCAGATGAAGATTTTGGGTTTTCCTTTTCCCAATCGGGTTCACTTTCTGGGGGCCTCAGGCAATCACGCCAGCCGGGCACAAGTGGGGCCAATTCGCGTGCAGTTTGGGCGCGGGGATCCCAAGCGGGATCAGGCAGAGCCACTTCAAGCGGGTCAATAATATTCAAGCGGCAGGGGTGCTGATCGCCACTCGCCATCGCTTGCCAATCGCGGCGCCAGAAATGCAAGGCATGCGCCTGCCAAAGATAGCCATAGCGGTAAGCCGTGGGATTGGGTCCCCAACCCGCGATCCGCTGCGTGTCGGCCCGGTAGTGTTTTTCACGGCGCAAAACCACTTGCTGAGCGGCCGCTAAACTGGCTTGGGCCCGAGCCCGCCAGCGCTGAGCTGACTGTTTTTGGCCCACGTGCGCTTGAGCTGCCTGTTCGTATTGGCCCAAGACAAAACGCGCCCGCAGGGCATTGATCTCCAGCCCATCACAAATTTCAGCCGCCAAGTCCGAGGGCTGGCGGCGTTGTAAGTCTTGACATTGCATGGATAGCCCCTGAAATTCTTGATCCAGGGCTTCGAGCAGGGGCTGAATCTCGGTTAAATAGGTATTCAGGGCCGCGCGTTGGTGGCGCACAGCTTGGGGTTCAAGGCGATCAGGTTGGGTCTGAAAACCTGGCAAAATACCACTTTTGCGCAAATAGCCAGCCATTTCGCTCCAGGTATCGCTGCCAGCCAAATAGGCCATGCCACTGCGCAATTGAATGGTTTTCGGTTTTTGGCCGTTGACCTGCCCCAAAACCAGCAATTGGTGCTGAATTTCAATGGTCTTTTCGAGCAGGGCCACCCAATCGGACAAGTCGCTTCCCACTGGGCTGAGGGCCTCATTTAACAAGGCCCGCAGATTTTCGCTCTCGGATTGCCCAAGCGGATTTGGCAGCCAAGCTCCCCGCGCGGTGATGCGGTCATTGAGCCAATAGCCCCATTCAAAGCCACTCGAAAAAATCGCCTGGCCCTGGATCCGCGCTTGGGGTTGGCCCTGGGCCAAATTCTCGGCTTCGGCCTGGGCCAACAGGCGCAGATCGTGTAAGCGGCGGGCGGCATAGACCGGCAAAAACAGCGGCACGTTGATATCATAATTGACCCAATAGCTGGTCTCGGGATACCAGAGCAGGGGGCGTTTGCCCATCTCCAGGCGAATAAACTTCAGCATCTCGCGGAAGTCCTGGTGGCCATAAGTCGGAGCGGGATCGTCGAGGCTGTAGATCTGCACCGTGTGGGGCATAATCCCCAGGCGCGGATCGGCATAATGGGGCAAAAAATTGAAGTTGAGCGGCTTGCCCGTTTCGGGATCGCGGTAGTTCTCGGAGAGCTGGCCGCTGGAGATGTGGATTTTGGTAAAAAAGGCTTTTTGGTGTTTATCTGCCAAGTGGGCGGTGGCCTGATTCAACCAATTTAACATGGCGGCATCTCCGGCATTGTGAAACTCACTCAGGCCCAATTCGGTGGTTACGAAGTCAAACCCCGCCTCCATCAGCCAGTCGAGATTTTCTTCAATCTGGCGTTTTTCATCACTCCGATCACCGACCTGGGTCAGCAGACGCCAGGCGTTTTGTTGCCCCAGGGCCAAAGGCACATCAATGCCTGCCCGCAGGCCCCAGCCATGGGCCTGTTCAACCAGGGCCAAAAGGCGCTTCTGACGCAGATTACTGCGCGAAAAACTCTGCCAGGGGCCCTTTTCGAGCAAGACCCATTCGACTTCGTTCTGGCGATTGGCGATCAGCCACTCCAAATACAGCTCCCATTCAGCGCGCAGCTTTTCCCAGCCCACCTGATCGCCAGGGCCTTTTGGCCCCCAGCCATTGAGCACGTGGGTCAATTCAAGCGGGTGCATGGTGTGCTGGTGGAGCGCCCGCTGTGGCCAGTTCGGGGCTTCACTTTGCTGCTCTCCGGGTTTGGGGAGGCTGAGTTGAGCGGGAATATGGGGCTGAAAGGGATGGTTAAAGCGAAAGCCCAGGCGTTCAAGCAAAGCATAAGTCCCGTAGAGCAAACCTGTATTGACCCCGCCACTGGCATGGCTGCCCGGTTTGCCGCTGACAGAGAGGACCAACTGCGGGCCTTCTTGCCGGGCCTGCCAGACAAATCCCTCTTCCGCCAGCGAGGGGGGAGCAGGGCTTTGGCCTAAGACAATTTTCATCGGCTGGGTTGGCGCTTGTGGCTGGCTCAAAAGCTGGGTGATGCGTTGGCAAATGGCAGGGGGAAGATCCTGGCCGCAGACCACTTCTGGGGGCTGGGCCTGCGCCGGAGTGGCCCAACACAAGGGAACCAGCAGCAGAACAAGTGGCAGAGAAGGCAGCGGAAAAGATAAACGCATCAAGCAGGCCTGTTTCTTTTTTTTCAGGATGGCATGCTCAGGCCGAGAGAGCAAGTGATTTTAGAAAATTGGTCTCAAAAAAGGTCTGTCTCAACCCATCTTCTCAAGCCCCGCCTGTGAGAGATGTACCGGCAGAGACCCCGGCCCTCGGTTAGAATGGGTGAAGCCTAAGCCCTGGAGAACTGCCCACTTTATGAAAGGTCTGCTCAATTGCCGCCTGCCCGAACCGCGCTTTGATCTGGCGCTGCCCAGCTCCATTTGGCTGGCGCCCATTTGTGAAAAGCCCCTGCTGGAATACTGTTTGGAGCTATTTCTCTATTTGGGTATCAGCGAAGTCATGCTGGTGGACTATTTGGACAATGGGGAAATCTCTTCCCATTTTGGCACAGGCAGCGCCTGGGGTCTCAAATTGTCTTATCTGCAGGGCCATGCGGGTGAGGTCATCTCCGAAACCCTGGAACGCCTCGCACCAGGGATTCATGACGATCTCTTAATCATCGATGGGCCGCTTTTTCCGCTCTTTGACCGCGCTGCGCTCAAACCCCTGCACATGCCCGCCCGCGAAGGCATTTACAGCTTGAACCAGCGCCACCTCAATTTGACAGACACTATTTTGCTCATGCCGCGCAATCTTTTGCATGGTCTGCTGGCCGAAAACCGCTTTGAAAAATGGGTGCAGGCCTCGCTGGATTACCACCCCGAGATCCGTTTCCCAGTCGTGCCGCTGCACAATTTGACCGCCTATTTGCAGATCAACCTCGAAGTGATGGCGCGGGGAGAGCGCTTTGAACTGCCCGCTTTGGTAGAGCAAGGCATTTGGAAAGGCCGGCAGGTGCAGATCTCAGAGACAGCCCAATTGCAGGCGCCGGTTTGGCTGGGCAGCGAAACCCAGATCGGAGCCGATTGCCAAGTCAGTCACAGCCTCTTAAGTGGGCAGGTGCGGCTCGAACAGGGCACAGTACTCGAGGAATGCCTGGTCTTTGGCCCCAGCTATTTAGCGGGCCAAAAACTGCAGCGCAAAATTATCCTGGGCCAGCGCTGCCTGCACCCGGTGACGGGGCAAATTGAGGCCATCGAACAGCCCTGGGCCCTGCAAAACCAAGTTGAAAATGCCGAAGACAATCAGGCCAAACGCGAACGGGAGCAGGCCTGGGTCACGCCCTTTTTGCGCTGGCGCCGCCCCTTGTTTAAATGGCTCAAAGGCTTCGCGCGCGCCAATCCGCAAAGCTATTACCTCAATGCCGCAGGCCAGACCTTGCTGCTGGATATGTTTAAACCGCGCAAAAATCCCGCTTTGCCTGAAAAGCTCTTTTTTCAATGGGAATTGGAAAAAGTCCCTTTGCTGGAGGCCGTTTTGGCAGGAGAGCTGTGGTTGGTGGGCAATGCCTTAATTCCCGTTGGCAGCGCAGCCAGCGCGTTTATTCAAGAACTGCCGATCTATGCGCCGGGGATCTTTTCGTATTCCCAATTGCAAAACCCCGAGCGTGCACCGCTTTGGTTGGATGAACTGCATTATTGCAGCACAGCGAGTGAAACCTTTGATACCTGGATTTTGGAACAAAGCACCCAAAAGACACCCGAAAAAAAAGCCTAGAGACAGGACTAAAGACTGGAACGGCTGCGCATTTTGGCGTTCATGGCGTATTTGTTATAAGCCAGCTCCATAATATTCACAAAAGTCACCCGTGTTAAGCCCTCTTGCAAAACCGTAAAGGTGTCTTTGATCATGTGGAAATTGACTTCAAAAGCCGATTGAATTCGCGCATATTCTTTGAGAAAATTCGCAATTTTGATCTGGCGCAAGACACCATCTTGATCTACCACTGTGACAAAATAGGGTCCCAACAATTTGTGGGCCTCTTCGGACCAGAAAGGGGTTTCGGTTAAAACCAGGTCGCGCCGCCGGGGCTGTTTGATTGTGAAAATCATGGGCGCAAAATTGAGCATGGCCTGGGTTTTCATTTTAAACTCGATCGATTCGACGACAAAATTTTCAGACATACCGGGCCTCTTTTGGCGTTATTATTGCTTGCTCTCATCATACCATATCCGTCTCTTTGCCCTGTGACCCCCTATACAGCCACTTTAAGGGGGGATCAGGCAAAATTAAAAGGATTAAAAAGATAAAACAGAATGGGTAAAGACAGCATGATTCTCACCAATACAGAAACTATCCTGGGCAAAAACATCGTCGAAATGTATGGCGTGGTCAACGGCAGTACCGTGCGCGCCAAACACGTGGGCCGGGATTTGATGGCCTCACTCAAAAATATTGTCGGAGGCGAACTCAAAGGCTATACCGAACTTTTACAAGAGGCCCGCGACGAAGCCACCCAGCGCATGATTGCCGAAGCCCGCAAATTGGGGGCCAACGCGATTGTGAATATTCGTTACTCTACCTCTTCGGTGGCACAAGGTGCGGCTGAAATTTATGTCTATGGCACTGCAGTCAAGGTAGGTTAAAAGAGCAATGGAACTGCTTATTCTGGCAATCATGGTAACCATCGGCTATTTTGCCGGTTCCCACGCCGAAAAAACCCATTACGCCTCGATTATCGAGCGCGAGAAAGCCTTTACCAAGCTGCCCACCACCAATTTAAAACACCCTCCCCAAGACCCCCGTGAGGTCGAGTGGGCCCAATTGGTCAATGGCAATGCCGTCATGGCCGTGGACTATTTTAAGCTCTTTGTGGCCAGCCTGCGCAATATGTTTGGGGGACGGATGTCGGCGTATGAGTCGGTGATCGACCGCGCCCGCCGCGAAGCCACTTTGCGCATGCAAGAAATGGCCCGCAAGCAAGGTGCCGACCTGATTATCAATCTGCGGATCGAGACCGCCTCGATTGGTGGGGGCACGGCAGGCCAGAAAAATGGTCTGCCCAGCATCGAAGCCATGGTCTATGGCACAGCCGTGCGCTACCGCCGTTAATCAGGGCAAATCATGGTCTTTGTGCCCAAAGAACCCCCTGCCGCCGCTGAAAATGTCAATGTCAGCCCCAACCATCCCCTGCATGAATTTTTGATCTTGCTCGGGGGTGTGGCTGGGGTGCTTTTTTTGGTCTGGCTTGTGCTCGGTCTGGCCGTAGACTGGATTGTACCGAACTTGGATCCCCGTGCCGAAAGCCAATTGGCGACGCTCTACCGCCCTTTGCTGGAGGCTGGCGATGCCAGCCCCGCAACGAAAACGGGCAGCAGGGCCTTGCAAACAGAGCTGAATCAGTTGCTGGCGCTGCAATTCCCAGACAAAGCCAAGCGCCCCGCGTATTTTGTTCATTTGCACAGCGACGAAGATGTGAATGCCTTGGCCCTGCCTGGCGGACATATTTTGGTCTTAAGTGGTTTATTGGCCCAGGCTGAGTCCGAAAACGAGCTGCTCTTTGTGCTCGGGCATGAATTGGGCCATCTGATCCACCGCGATCATTTGCGCGGTCTGGGCCGGAGTCTGGTGATGTATACCCTGGCCAATGCCCTCTTCGGCAACCAGAATTTTGTCAGTGGCATGGCTGAAAATTCGCTGCGCAACTTGCAATTGAGCTTTTCACGGGGCCAAGAAAGCGCCGCTGATCAGCTCGGGCTGGCACTGCTGGTCAAAAAATACGGCCATGCAGGTGGGGCCACGGCTTTTTTTGAAAGGTTGGCCAAACAGGAAAAAAGCCCGCGTTTTTTGAGCTACCTGACCACCCATCCCCACCCTCAGGAACGGGTGGAGCAATTGCAGGCTTTGATTCAGGCCCAAGGTTATGCAATCAAGCCAACCCAGCCCCTGCCCAAAGTGCTTCATGCCTTCAAGGCGAACTTGGCCGCTTCTGAGGCAGATAATCCTGATGGACAAAGTGAAAAAGACTGACTGTGGCCCGGTGCCCTGGCGGCAAATCTTCGCGCCAATGGGGAAAGTCGGTGCCTTTGTAGAGAATCGCGTCTCCGGGCTCCAAATGGGCCTCGACCAAGGTCTCGGGAAATTGAATAAAGAGGGGCCAGGTCAGGGTGGGTGCCTCTTCGGGCACAGGGTCCACCATCACTGAGATATTCCAGGCACATTGCTCCCAGTCAATGTGTTTGCCCATGCCCGTTTGATCGTAATAAGAGACAAAGGTATAGGTCGGCTTGACCGCTTCTGGCAAAAGCCGATTGAGCCAGCCTGTCATCTGGGTTTGCAAATAACAGGTCAGCGGATCATTGTGGGCACAGGTGCGCACGGCATCGGGGGAGTTTTCGGCAAACAAATAGCCCTCGGCCTTGATCTCACGGTAATAGCCACGCATCGCAGCCAAGAGAATGGGGCTGAGCCATTGTTGAAAGATCAGATACTGTTCTTTTTCCAGTTTGGCCTTCATCAAGGCCGCCATCTGGGCCTGAAACTGCACATATTCGTGGGGTTTGGCCAGAAGCAAAATCCGCGCCAGCACCAGCACATGAAAGGTCTCGTCACTTAAATCGGGGGGAATCTGTCCAGACAGCAAAGCCTGAATAATCGTCAGCATCTCGGGGCTGGGCCAATAGGGCAAGAGCATTTCATAGAGGGGCTCACGCACCCAAAGCACGGGCCGCCGCTCAGAAAAAGCCTCACGAAACGGCACCCGTTCGGCATAGGTTTCATCCAGATCGGGCTCTGTCTGCAAGACCATGCGTGGGTTGATCCCAAACAGGGCGCGTTTTTCGGGGCTGAGCTGAGGCAATTGCTCTCTGACAGTCAGCGGCAACAATTCTGGCAGGGTGAGGTCCAGGGGGCATTCAAAGCTCACCTGGGCGGCCTGCTCGGATGCAGGCAAGAGAATTTTTTCCTCGGCCAAAAACTGCCGGTCATTTTCACTGAGCTGGGCATAAATTGCCTGCAATTCAGCACTCAGACCACCACTGGCGAGCAGGGCTGCGACAAAATCATAGCGTTGGGGATGGGTCTGCCGGGAAATTTCAATTTCGCGTTTGAGCCCGTTTTTGTGGCGCAGCACCCATTGCTGGGTGGCGACAATGGAGCTATTTAAAACCAGCTCAGCCACCATCGGATGTCTCCTTTTTTTCAATCCTTGGGGATTGCTTTTGACGTAAAAACACGCTAGTTAGAATACCAGATACTGCGACAGGGAAAAGCATCAAGACAATACTCAGATTGAGAAACAAGCTGGCCGAAAGACCTCTCCAGGCAACCAGAAATAAACAGACGCCCCCCATAAACAGGCTGCTGAGGAGCAAACACAGGCCAAAATAGGCATTGACCTCAAACCAATGCGCAGGCCTTTTGATTAAGTCAGGTGTGCGGTAGCCATAAATCGGGTTGGGAGGAATTTTTTTGAACATCAGCGGAATTGCCAGGAGAATAAACAGGCCATAACAGGCAAAGAGGGTAATCAGTCCCTTTTCAAATACATTCACCTGATTCCACCTCCATTTTCAAGGCTTTGCATGCCCACCCAGACTCAGATAGAGAAAGAGCCCTGTGAAAAACAAAGCGAAATAAGCGGGAATAATAGATGTAGGGCCTTTGTAAAGCGCATTTCCCACGACGCTGTCGGAGTGAATAAAATCGAGATAGGTATAATAGACATGGGCCGCCAACATCAGGCGGCTGAAGGCTCTTTTGAAAGGGGCTTCGCGCGCATACCAGCCGACGAAGCCAATGATCAAACCGATCACCAGCATATGGGTATAGACCCAGTGCAAGCTGTCGAGATAGTGGGGCGAGGCCAAGGTAACTGCTGGGATCTTGTATTCTGCCATACTCACCGCCAGGCCTTTGGCAAAGAGACTGCCACAGAGCAGTACATAGAGCCCAGAGATGGTCAGGCAGGTGGCTTTAAATCCAGGCAAGCGGAGCTGGAACATTTTGCTACCTCCAGATACAAAAGTCTCCAATTGGGGAGTACGCCCATATTATACACCCCAATTGGGAACAGGCCTTCCAACCTGCCGTGTTTAGGGCTGATTACCCAGCAATTTGGCCTGAGCAAAGAAGGTCAGGGCATTGCTGACATTGACCCGGCGCGGCGGGAAAAACTGGTCAGGCAGGATCATTTTGCGGGTGGTATTGTGGCAAGAAAAACAATTGGGCGCACTCTGCTGGGTAAACGACTCCATCGCCATGCTCGAAAGGGCATCTTCGCCGGCTAAAACGGTGTGTTCTGAGGTGTTTTCAAAGCTGCGATTGGCTTTAAACACCCCATTGGGGTCTTTTGAACCAGGCTGGTCGATCCAGACGGCACCGACCATGCGGTAATTGCTGCGCAAATCTTGGCCAGTGGGATCACTGCT
>JBIKWL010000033.1:0-41968 GCA_044356335.1 Candidatus Sericytochromatia bacterium | reverse complement strand
CAGCGCAGCAAATTTAGAAGGAGCGACCATTGGCATCGTTGACATCAACCACACTTTACTCACTCTCAGTGATGTTGGCAAAAGTGCGGTTATTCAGGTTACAGCCCAAAGAAATGCCGTCACCACCGACAGCGCACTGACCTTTCATGTCGGTGCCAACGAAGGGCAGTTCCTCAAAATGGGCGTGCAAGATATGCGTGCCAAGGCCCTGCGCATGGAGACGATCAATGTCTTGGGCACCACCGATCAAGACAGCCGTCTCAAGGCCCAAAACGCGATTGGCGCGATTGATGCAGCCTTGGACTATGTCAACACCAACCGCTCCCGCCTCGGGGCTTTTCAAAACCGCCTCGAATACACGATTCAAAACCTGCAGGTTTCCAAAGAGAACCTCACCGCTTCCGAATCGCGCATCCGCGATGCAGATATTGCAGCCGAGACCGCCAATCTCACGCGGGCCCAGATTTTGGTGCAGGCGGGCACGTCTATTCTCAGCCAGGCCAATGTGGCCCCCCAATCGGCACTTAATCTTCTGAGAGGTTAATTCTATGGCGATTCGTATCAATACCAATATTGCTTCGCTCAGCGCCCAGCGCAATTTGGCGGGAAGCAACCAACAGCTCAACAAAACCCTTGAACGCCTGTCTTCGGGCCTGCGCATCAACCGCGCCGCTGATGATGCCGCCGGGTTGGCGGTCTCCGAAAAACTGCGAACCCAGATCAAGGGCTTTAACCAAGCCACTGCCAATGCCCAAGACGCGATCAATCTGATCTCAACCGCAGAGTCGGGCCTGGATCAAACCTCGCAGATTTTACAGCGCATGCGCGAACTCTCAATTCAATCCGCCAACGACACCTTGGTCAATACCGACCGCTCCAAGATCCAAGAGGAGATCAACCAGCTCCGTCTCGAACTGACCCGCATTGCTGAGACCACTGAGTATAACACCCGCAGCCTGCTCGATGGCAGCATAGCCAATGCCACGGCCAAAGTCGATCCCGTTGGCGAGATCAAACAAAACCTGAGAGTCGGGAATACCGGCAGCAACGCTGGGCTCTCAGACTTTTTTGAGCAAATCAACAATGCTTTTATTGCTGCGCAACCCCAGGGCATCGCCTTTGAAAACAATCGTCTGGTTTTATATACCATCGGCAACGTGGTTGTGGATGTAGAACCCACGGTCGATGTGGCCTTTGAATTTAAAATTGTCTCTTATCAAGCCAATAGTTCAGCCCCGGTCAGTGTGGCCATTAATGTCTATAACTCGATCTCAGGATTTTTATACAGTGTTGATCCCCTGGTCAGCGCCTCATTTGCGGATCAAGGGGGTTTGGAAGGTTTTGCTGTGGGCCATTTGGGCCAAACACAGGCTTTGTTGGATTTGCCTGTTTTACCTCCCCCACAAGGCAATAATGTCGGCTTTAATATGGGTTATGTGGCCATCTCCAGTGCCTTAACCCTCACAGATATTGGCAAAAGTGCCGTCATTCAAATTACTCCCCGCCGCGACCCTGTCACCACCGACAGCGCACTCACTTTCCATGTCGGCGCCAACGAAGGCCAATTCCTCAAAATGGGCGTACAAGACATGCGCGCCAAAGCCCTGCGCATGGAAACCCTCAATATCCTCGGCAGCACCGATCAAGACAGCCGCCTCAAGGCCCAAAACGCGATTGGCGCGATTGATGCCGCCCTGGACTATGTCAACACCAACCGCTCTCGCCTCGGGGCTTTTCAAAACCGCCTCGAATACACGATTCAAAACCTGCAGGTTTCCAAAGAAAACCTCACCGCCTCCGAATCGCGCATCCGCGATGCAGATATTGCCGCAGAAACTGCGAATTTGACCCGTGCCCAGATTTTGGTCCAGGCCGGCACCTCGATTCTGAGCCAGGCCAATGTGGCCCCCCAATCGGCCCTGAATCTACTCAGAGGTTAAAACCGGCCCATTTACAGCTATAATAAATAAATAGCGCTTCGTTCAGGCCAATTTAAGGGAGACAAAATCGTATCGCCCTGCGTATCAACGTCAATCTGAGTTCTTTAAATGCCCAGCGCAATCTGGACAAGAGCAATCACCAACTGGCCAAAACCTTGGAGCGCTTGTCATCGGGGTTGCGTATCAATCGCGCTGCCGACGATGCTGCCGGCTTGGCTATCTCCGAAAAATTGCGCACCCAAATCAAGGGCTTTGCACAGGCCAATAACAATGCCCAAGATGGCGTGCAATTGGTGCAAACCGCTGAAGGCGGCTTGGAACAAATCTCAGGTATTTTGCAGCGCATGCGCGAATTGAGTATTCAATCGGCCAGCGATAGCTTGGTCAATAGCGACAGGGCCAAAATTCAAACCGAGATAGAGCAATTGCGCACAGAAATTACCCGCATTGCCCACACAACCGAATTTAATACCCGCAAATTGCTCAATGGCAGCATTCAGTCTTCACAGTTTGATTTTCAAGACGCACGGGCCATTTTGACCAATAATATTCGGGTGGGAGACACCCTGGCTTTGCCCTTTGAGATTCGCGATTTTGTTGCGGGTATTCAAACCTTGGCACTCAATGCCACCGTTGATCAGGCCATTTCTCTGAAAGTGGTGAATATCTCTCCAACCCTCAACCAAGTCGGCTTGGAAGTGCGTTCATCGGTCTTTGGGGTCTTGACCCAACTTCAGGATTTACCGGGCCTCGCAAGCACCAGTTTTGGCATTTCACTTTTGGGCCCGAGCTCCAATGCCAGCCTCTTGACCTTGGATATTAACAAAGGGGGCTTTATCAGCGGAGCGATTGACCGAGCCACTCCCTTCAGCAGTTTGATCCTGACCGAACGCCTGAATCAAGTGAGCGCCGGAAACCTGAGTCTGACAGTGGGCGGCACAGCCTATTCGATTGCGGTCAACCCCAACAGCGACACCATCAACAGTATTCAGGCCCAAATCAACGCCCTCTCCAATGCCACTCACACCTTTAGCGCTGGGTTTGATGATCTCAACAGCCGCTTTCAGATCACGGTCACCCGCACAGCCAACCCCCAAACCAATACCTATTCCAGCAACAGCAATTATTCCAGCACGCCGCCAGTTGCTTACAGTGGCGCAGCCCCCGCACCCGCTCCCTACCCCGCTCTCAGTCTGCCTGCCATTGGCACAGAATTTGCTGCTGTTGTCGATTTTGCCAATTTAAATGCCCTGGGCCACAATTCCAATCTGGCGATCAATGCAGCAGGCGGATTGAATGGGGTGCTTGGCGGAGTCAACACCCTGGCAGGCAATGATCGCCGCATTGTGGGATATAGCACCAATACCTACACAGGTACCCCCACTTATGTGGGCCCCAATTCCAACTATAATTTGACCACCACCGTCGATTTCAGCCAGATCAGCACAACCTCGACCAATCAATCAGGCAGCGGTGGGTTTATCGCAGCAGCGACTTGGCTGGCACAAGGGCACGTCTTTGGCGCAGATAACTTAAATATCGCAGTCACCGACGCCAATGGTGCGGCTCAAGCCGTCTCTGTGGCTGTATTGGACAGCGAAACGGTGGCCACCACCCTCAACAATATCCAAGTCGCCCTGAATGGCATTGCTGCTGCCGGGGATAGTTATACCGTGACGTTGGGGGCTGGCAATACCCTCGAGATCAGTCACAGCGTCACCCAAAATTACGCAGCAGGGGTGGCCACCCGCTCGCAAACCCAGGCTTTTACGCCCGCCAATGCGCCGATCCCCTTTGGCGGTAGCACGGGCCCCAACAATTTTGGGCCGGGCAGCCCAGGCATTGCAGCCTTTTTCCCCAATCCAGGCGGGGTGGCCCCAGAATTTGATCTCTCGCTGAGTTTTGGCGGCAATAGCAATTTAGAGAATGCCCTCTTTTTAAACACCGTGGCCGATAACGCAGATACCCGCAGCAATACCTATCGGGGCACCATTGCCTCTATCGGTGCCGATTTATACCAATTGACCACCACGCAAACCGAGGTTCACAATGCAGGCAATAACAATGTTCAGAGCAGTGTCGCCATCGGAGGGCCCTTTAATTTAACCGAAGCGGATATTGGCAAAGAGGTGGTGGTCCAAATTTTTGCCGAACGCAAAGAGGTGCGCGAGGATCGGGCCCTGACGCTGCATATTGGGGCCAATGAAGGCCAGTTTCTCAAAATGGGGATCGAAGAGATGAGCGCCAGGGCCTTGCGAATTGAAAGCCTCAACCTGTTGGGCTCGAGCGATGCCGACTCACACCTCAAAGCCCAAAACGCAATCGGCATTTTGGGAGAAGCCCTGGATCAGGTCAATTTACAGCGCAGCCGCCTGGGGGCTTACCAAAACCGCTTGGAATACACGATTCAAAACCTGCAAATTTCCCGTGAAAACCTCACCGCAGCCGAATCGCGGATCCGTGATGCCGATATTGCCGCAGAGACCGCCAACCTGACCCGCGCTCAGATTTTGCTGCAAGCCGGCACGTCCATACTGTCCCAGGCCAATCTGGCCCCGCAATCAGCCTTGAATCTCTTGGGTTAAGCGGTCAAGGGGCGCTTTGGGTTCGATTCAATTGATAAGCAGCAACATTTAGATTATAATTTTTGATAGACAAAGATGATTATAATCAAAACAAATGAGCCCCCTTTATGAACCTGAGAGATCTGGAATATTTAATTGCACTGGATGAGTTGCGCCATTTTCGCAAAGCAGCAGAAAAGTGTTATGTCAGCCAGCCCACCCTCAGTGGCCAACTCAAAAAATTGGAGCAAGAACTGGGTGTGCAATTGGTCGAGCGCACCCGCCACAAGGTCTTTCTCACCCCCGTCGGAGTAGAAGTGGTCAAAAAAGCCCGTCAGATCATGCAGGATGTGGAGTATATTCAAGAGTTGGCCCAATTGGCAGGAGATCCCCTGCGGGGACCACTGCGGATTGGCCTGATCCCCACCCTCGGCCCCTATTTATTGCCACTGATCATTCCCGCCATTCGCCAGGGTTTGCCCGGTCTGGAATTGTATTTGCACGAAATTCAAACGGGCACGCTGATGGAAAAATTGGCAAGTGGTGAATTGGATGTGGGGCTACTGGCTCTGCCGATCGAAGCGGAGCATATGCACAGCTCCGTTTTATTTGAAGAGCATTTCTGGCTCGCGGTTCCCGAAGCCCACAAATTGGCAAGCCAAACCCAAATTCAGCTCCAACAATTGTCCCAGGAGAGTATTTTGCTTTTGGACGACGGCCACTGTCTGCGCGATCAGGCCCTGGATGTCTGCACCATGGCCGGCGCCCGTGAAAAAGCCAATTTTCGTGGCACCAGCCTCGAAACGCTCAAACACATGGTCAGCTCTGGCAATGGCGTGACCCTGATCCCCCGTTTGGCCATCCTCAAAACCGAGCCAGACCATGCACAGGTGCGCTATTTGCCGTTTGAAAAACCAGCTCCTTCACGTCAAATTGGGCTGATCTACCGCAAAAGTTCGCCGCGCAAAAACTGTTTTGAAAGCCTTGGTCAAATTATCCAAAACGCAGTCAAAGAAAGGCTCTTCTAGCCATGTGGAATCCAGAACATTACCAAAAGGCCATGCTCTTTGCGGGCATTGCCCACGCCGACCAACACTTTCCTGGGACCGAGGCTGCCTATGTGGTCCATCTGGCTCAGGTGGCCATGGAAATCCAATATGCCTGGACCCTCGCCCCCGGAGACTGGAATGTCGATCTGGCCCTGCAATGCGCCCTGTTGCACGACAGTCTCGAAGACACGCCCACCCCTTATGCCACCCTCGAAGCCACTTTTGGCAAAGAGGTTGCCCAAGGGGTAATGGCCCTGAGCAAAAACGCAGACCTGCCCAAAGCCGAACAAATGAGCGATTCACTCAAACGTATTAAGAGCCAACCCCCAGAAATTGCCATGGTCAAATTGGCAGATCGCATCACCAATTTGCAGTCACCTCCGCCCCATTGGGACAGTGCCAAAATTGCCAAATACCAAGCAGAAGCCCGTTTGATTCATGATGAATTGAGCTTTGCCAATCCCTTTTTGGCCCAACGCCTGATGGCCAAAATTGAGACTTATGCTGATTTTTTAAACCGCTGAAGGTATTCCCGTGCTAAAGTATGGCTAAAGTGCAAAAAAACCGGAGCAATGGCATGGCCTATTTACTCGATGACTTCAGCCGTGAAGATGGTGTCTCCCTGTTTGGGACAGAATGGATCCTTTTTTCTGACACGGTGATGGGTGGAGAATCTCAGGCCTATAGCCAAAGATGCAAAAGTGACAAAGGCAGTTGTCTGGAGTTGGGGGGAAACGTGAGCCTGGCCCATCGGGGGGGCTTCATCCAATTGGCGTTGCCCTTGGTTCACTCCCGTTACATCTTTGACGCCCGTCATTTTCAGGGCGTACACCTGGTGGCCCGCGCAAATCAGCCCGAGGGCTGGTTTATTCACCTGCGCACACGGGAATTGAGTATGCCCTGGCAACATTACCGGGCCGTTTTTTTTCCCACCCCCGACTGGGCCATTCACACCATTCCCTTTGAATTGTTTTATCCAGTTAGCACCAGCCATCCGCTCAATTTAGAGCGGCTGACCCGGATTGGCATTGTCGCAGGTCAACGCGAATTTAAAGCTGCGATTCAAATCCAAGAAGTGGGTTTTTATCCCGGTTAGGGCAGCGGCCGCAGGCTAAAGTTTTAAAATGCTGACCAGCCAAGCAGGTGCCGTTTGATCGCACAAACTATAAAGGCTGGCTTCGATTTTCTCGATCTGCCAGCCCGATTGAAAGTATTTTTCCAGCTCTTTGCGTGAGAGCGGATGAAGGTCTGGCAAGCTAATTTCGTCGTTTTCACTCAGACACAAGATATACAACCGACTGCCCGGAAACATGACATGGGCCAGGCCAGAGAGGTATTTTTTGCGCTCTTTGTCATTCAAAGAGTGAAAGAGACCGCTGTCGATCACTGTGTGAAAGCCTTCACCCAAGACATCCAATTCCAGGGCATTGCCAACCACAAACGTAGCTTCCAAAGTCTGCTTTTGGGCCTCTTCACGGGCGATTCTGATCAGGGCCTGGTCGTGATCGATGCCCCAAACCATATGGCCACGCGAGGCCAAGAGCAAGGCGTTTTCGCCACAGCCACAGCCGACGTCCAGAACGTCGCCAACAATCATTTCTTGATTGGCGAGGGATTCAATCACAGGTTGGGGTTTGCCAATAGCCCAGGTAAAGGCTAAGAGGGGATCTTCAGAAAGAAGATTGACGGGCGAGAGTGTTGGGCGGACTTTTGTCGCTCTTGGCATAGTCGAAAGAAGGTCTCCGGTTTTATAACTGTGAACCTTATTGTACCGGGACTTGGGTACATTCATGTGACAAAATAACAACAATTAGATAGAGGGAACATTTGTATCTCTTTATCCCGTCAAACATACAGATCCCCCCACTTTCAGCCCGTGTGCATTTCTGCCCCCATCAGAGGAGATAAAACAATGAAAAAAAGCCATTTAGCGACAATAGGTGCATTTTGTTTGAGCTTTCAGTTTTTATTGGCGTGTGGCGTCTTCAATGCCTCTCCGTTTAAAGACAAAGAACCTGTTCGGGTCAGTGGCCGGATCCAAACAGCTGAAGGCAGCCCTTATCAGGGCCGTGTGAAAGTCGTCACCGCTCGCGAAACATATTCCCCCGAGACAGATGCCCAAGGCCGCTTCAGCTTGGATTTATTGGGCTTCGAAACCAAAGGGGGGTTGGGCCAGGCAACAGAGATTCAATTTTCGGCCAGCCACCCTGATGGCAGCGAGGTCAGCCAGTCCAAAGCCCTGCTCAAAAATGAACAGGAACTGCCCCCCATGCGTTTTTGGAATGGTCTCAGCAGCCCCGAGCCCAATCAAACACTGGCAGAGGTAACGAGTTTTAGCTGGGTAAATGCATCTCCCCCCGCCCCCAAATACCAAGTAGCGGTCAGCCATGCCCGTGTCGGCACAATTTGGAGCAAGGAGAGTACGGGCAACGTTGCAGGCCCTCTGCCACTGGAATTATTGGAAAACCAGAGCAGCTATACCTGGCGTGTGACAGCGGTTTATTCAGACTACCAGGCCAAAAGCAGTGTTCGCTCCTTTCGCACAGGCGATTTGCACACCGTCTTGCCGATTCAGTCAGTGCAAATTGCAGGCCAAAACAAACCCCCATTTTTTGACGGTTTTTACCAATCCGAGCTGAAAGACAGCCTGGATCTCAATCCCAATCAGCCTGTAGACGTGGTTGTGGATTTGGGCAAATCCCAGGCACTGGGCACAATGATCATCGCCAGCAGTGGTTTTTCTGCCAATCTGAAGGTCTATGCGGGAGAAAGTCCCGAAAAAACAAGCACGCCTCTGATTCAAGAGGCGATAAATGATTATCAGGTCATGACCTTTCCGGAAGGAGCCAAAGCTCGTTATATTGTAGTGGCACTTTCTGGTCGCAGCGGTTTTCGCAGTATTCAGGAAATTCGGGTTTTGGCCCCCAAACCTTAAATACGAAATAATACATTGCACAAAAAAAGGAAATACTATGCAGTTTGTCTGTCTTTCTCCCCACTTCCCTGAAAATTTCCAGCTCTTCTGGCAACGTCTGAATGAAGCAGGAGTGAAGGTCTTGGGGATCGCCGATTGCCCTTGGGAGGAACTCAGCCCACAAATCAAAAACGCGCTGACAGAGTATTACAAGGTAGAGGACATGCACAACCGCTCCCAATTGGAAGCGGCTTGCCAGCACTTTATTGATCGCCATGGCCCGATTGATCGGCTCGAATCCCACAATGAATACTGGCTCGAAACGGAGGCCCATCTGCGCTCCAAATTTGACATTCCTGGCCCGAGAGAAGACAGCATTCGCGATATCAAAAGCAAAGAGCGCATGAAAGAGCTCTACCGCCAGGGGGGCATTCCTGTTGCCGCAGGTCAAGTGGTTCAAGGAGAAGCCGATTGCCGCCGTTTTATCGCTGAGGTGGGCTTTCCGGTGGTGGTCAAACCAGACATTGGGGTCGGTGCCGCCAAAACCTGGAAATTAGAGTCGGAGGCCGATCTGACACATTTTCTCAGCCAGGCCGGAGATACCGCTTATTTGATGGAAGAATTTATCCAAGGCGATCTCTATTCTTACGACGGTTTAACCAATGCCCAGGGCGAAGTCGTGACTGCCTTCTCTCAATACTTCAGCAATGGCATCATGACCGTGGTCAACCATGATCTGGACCTCTATCACATGGTTTTGCGCGAAATTCCCCCAGAGCTAGAAGCCTTGGGCCAAAAAGTCGTTAAAATCTTTGGCATTCGCGGGCGCTTTTTTCACTTTGAATTTTTCAAAAAGCCCAACGGTCAATGGGTTGCGCTTGAAGTGAATATCCGCCCACCGGGCGGCTTATCCATGGATTTGTTTAATTTTGCCAAAGACTGGGATCTCTACAAAGGCTATGCCGAAATGCTCTTGACGAACCAAATGACCCAACCCGCCTGCCGCAACGAATATGTGGCTTATGTCGGCAGAAAACATGGCAAAAATTATCAATTGGATCACGCGGCCATTTTGGCACAGTTTTCGGGGGAGCTGATTCATCAACAGCCCATGGCCAAGATTTTTTATCCGGTCATGGGCCACACAGGTTATGTTGTGCGTTCGGCAGAACGGGAACACTTACAAAACGTGATCAACGCCATCCACGCCACCTGCTAAGTGACTTAAAAATACGCAGCAGCATTCTGTCATGACTCTCTCAGGGAACAAGCGGCTCAAGCAAGATAACCTGCGCCAGTCAGGTTGATCTTGCCAGGTTGATGATCTCAGTTACTCGCCAGTGGCCTGTTTGATGGCCTGGTTGGTTTGGCTGGTAATCCCATTCATCCACTCACCCAATTTTAAGGCGGCATGGGCAGCACCCGCTGTCACCAAAGCCCCCACGGTCACAGCACCAGTGGGGATCACGGCAGGCAACGCCACGATGCTGGCAGCTTCTGCAGCCATGGCAGTGCCTCCGACAGCAGCGGTCCCCAATGCGACATTGCGCAAGGTACGTAAGCTGTCCAGGGTCTTAGAAGCACTGCTGTCTTCAGTTTTTTGAACCGGGCCAGCACCAGTCACTTTATTTACATTTTGCATAAAATCACGTCCCTTCGGAAATAAAAAGCTTAATCAAACAAGGAGACAACCGCTTCAGCAGAACCCTGCTGAACCAAAGCTGTTTTAAGAGCATCTACCTGCATATGTTCTAGAGCAACTGAAGCCACAGTGCGGGTTTCAGCAGAGACCAAACCCAGACGCTGTTGTAAAAGCACAGTGGCCTGATCAATCTGGGCAAAGAGCATCACCACATTTTGTAATAATTGCTCGTCGGGCCGATAGGCATACTCACGGGCCTCAAGAGCGGCCCCAATCATCACATCCAGACAGGCCAGCAAGCCGGGTAAAATGACTTTTTCCCATTCCACGCGATCTGCGGCTTTGACGGAAGTTGATTTTAATTGATTTTTTTTGTGTTCGCAGACCTCAACCGAACGACCCAAACCGTGCAGATAGTCGTCTACAGAGATCTGATTCTCTTTATAGGCTTTGATTAAAGGAATAATTCCCTGTGGTAATGACATATTCCCGACGAATAAATTCAGATTTGAGTCTGGTTTTCTGTGTTAAAATCTGCTTTTTTATGTTAAAAAATGAAAAATCGATTAAATCAAAAAAAACCAAGATGCGTCTATCTCTATCGTACAATAAAATCAGCCAATTTTGTGATCTTTATTTCTGCCGAGAAAAAGCCCAATGAAAAAAATCAGTCCGCTTGGGCCACAGGTTCACCTTCGGGCGTTAATACCTGATGGCTCTGATAGTGAATGCCACCATTTTTGAGTTCCCCCACCATCTGGATAAAAGTCCCATTTTCTCCGGGATATTTGCCCAAAATCGTGACCATGTACTTTTTCTTTTGGCTGGCACTAAAAACACTCATCACAAACAGCGCCTCTTCAATCATCAGCACCTGTCCAATGATTTCAACCGCATTTTCTTTAATCAAAGTCCGGCGCAAATTGGCGATTTTAATCGTGGGAGATTCATCAATCTGGCGGTACTGCGCTGCTTTTTGTGAATAAGTAGGCCAAAAAGCAAACATGATCTCACGCTCCAGAAACTTCTGAATCGGGTATTTGTTTTGCAAATCCCGGCGACGTTCGTCTTCAAATTTATACTTAAAGCCTTCGATCTCAATCACACCACGTTTTTTGCGGGGATCCACCTCGACAATGGTGCCTTTGGCCATGCCAATCGCCCGCTGAAAATCTTGGGTAAGCGGGTGTTCCGGCAAGAGGAAAAGTGACTCTTGAATAGCAATTGTCGGGCTTTGACGGCGAGGAGGCCGGGAGCGATCAAAGTCTCTGCGGGGATAGCGATTGTCGCGGTTATAACCACCGCCACCGCCGCTTTCGCGGTTTTGATAACGGTTATGGCCGCCACCACTGCCGCCATCACGGCTTTGATAACGATTATAGCCACCACCGCCACCCTCGCGGCTGTAATTGCCGCCTTCGCGGGGTTGAAAGCGATTTCCGCCCTGGTTATAACCACCACCGCCTTCGCGGTTGTAATTGCCACCTTCACGGGGTTGAAAGCGATTTCCGCCCTGGTTATAACCACCACCGCCTTCGCGGTTATAATTACCGCCTTGGTTATAGCCACCACCGCCTTCGCGGTTGTAATTGCCACCCTCGCGGGGCTGATAGCGATTGCCGCCTTGGTTATAGCCACCACCGCCGCCTTCGCGGTTGTAATTGCCACCTTCACGGGGCTGATAGCGATTGTCGCGGTTGTAGCCGCCACCGCCACCCTCGCGGTTATAATTGCCACCTTGGTTATAGCTACCACCGCCTTCGCGGTTGTAATGACCCCTTTCGCGGGGTTGAAAGCGATTGTCGCGGTTGTAACCACCACCGCCACCCTCGCGGTTATAATTGCCACCTTGGTTATAGCCGCTGCCTTCGCGATTGTAATTGCCACTTTCGCGAGGCTGATAGCGATTGTCACGGTTGTAGCCGCCACCGCCACCTTCGCGATTGTAATTGCCACTTTCACGGGGCTGATAGCGATTGTCACGGTTGTAGCCGCCACCGCCACCTTCGCGGTTGTAATTGCCACTTTCGCGGGGCTGATAGCGATTATAGCCACCACCGCCACCTTCGCGGTTGTAATTGCCGCCTTCGCGGTTGGAATAACGGTTATCGGGATGTGGCTCTGACTCGTTCCCGCGCTGTTGGGAATCTTCAAAACTGGACTCGTTATCGGAATGACGCTCGTGGGAATACTGATCTTGGGAATGACGGTCTTGGTATGTCATAGCTTTCTCTCCCGGATTGGTTCTCTTATTATACCCTAATCACCTGATATTATTCAGGCTTTGAAAGTGCGGTTTTATGATTCACACTTTGCTGTACAAGCCTGTTTATCACCACGTTTACAGGCCTGCTGAAAGTCCGCTTGTGCCTTGGGACAGTTTTTGAGCATCATCCAGGCTGTACCCCGGTTAAACCAGACGGAGGTCAAACCTGGGTCAAGGGTCAGAGCTTGGGTATATTCTTTAATCGCAGCAGAGTACTTCTGTTGGGAAAAATAGATCCGGCCGCGCCGCGCAAAGATTTGGGGGTCTTTGGGAGCCAGTTTATAGGCCTGCTCCAAGTCAGCCAAAGCCAATTCGGATTTTCCGTTGGCCAGATAACTGATGGCTCGATTGGTATACGCTTTGACATATTTGGGATCGATTTTTAATGCGGCATCAAAGTCCTGAATGGCCTCAGTTTGTTTTTTGAGATGCTGATAAACCACCCCCCGATTGTGGAGCTGAATCGCATCTTGGGGCATCAACTGCACAGCCAGATTCAAATCTTCCAAGGCCAATTCAAACTTGCTCAAATGGGTATAGATCAGACCCCGATTACCATAGGCTTCCCCATCGGTGGGAACCTGTTCAATTGCACTTGAGTAGTCTTTTAAGGCTTCTTGGTACTTTTTCAGACGGCTATAAGCACCCGCCCGGTTAAAATAGGCATCGGCATGTTTGGGATCCTGTTTGATCACCTGAGAATAGGCCTCAATCGCTTTGGCAAATTCGCCTTTGCTCAAAAAGGTATTGGCCTGGTTATAAAAGGTCTCGATGTCAGCAGCCTGAACCCCCCAAGCCGAAGTTAAAATCAATCCCAACAGAACTACATGTTTAAGGCGCATCTTTAGCTGCATCTTTGGCCGCATCCCATCTTCTCTCAGACATCGTATTTTGTCTGTTATTCTAACATGAACCCAGACCAGCCATACGTGAACTCCGTACTTTCGATCTCTGCCTATAAAAACAGCGCCAAGAAAACCGTTTTAGCGTAAACTGAAGAGCAAGCTGTGCCTTAAAAGGAGCCCGTCTATGTCTGAAGATTCCACCCCTTCTCCCTCAGAAAATCTCTATCCCTTTGACCCGATTTTTGCTGAAGCCCTTTTGACCTGGGTCGGCTCTTTTCAAGAAAGCTTTTTCTGGTGTGCCAAGAAACAATTTCCACTTGAACCTCAGATTTTTGAACAGTGGCACATCGATCACGACATACATCCCTATCTGCTGGTGGAAGACGAGGAAGCCATTGCCTATGGTGAAGTGTCTTTCGCCAGTGGCAGCGAAGAAGCCGAACTCATGCGTCTCTTGGTTCACCCCGAGTGGCGTGGCAAGGGCGTTGGCGGACGTCTGATTCAGGCTTTACTCGAGACCCTTGATGCCCAATCCGTCAAAGAGGTCATGGCTCACATTAACCCTCAAAACGATGCTTCACGCCGCATTCTCGAAAAGCAGGGCTTTGTTAGAATGCCCCCTGAACGGGAAACAGAACTCAATCAATGGGAAGCCCAGGCTTTTGAATGGTGGAGTTATGCCCTCCCCACCGCCCGCTGATGAGGTCTATCGCCGGGCCCTGGTAGACACAGCCTCGGTTCCCCGTGCTATTCTGCTGCTCTACGATCGCCTGGTTCTCTTGCTGGAACAGGCCTTGGCGCTGAGCCGTGTCAATGGCAACCAAGGCCGAGAGCTGCTGGCATTGGCCAGTCAGGTCTTGACCCATTTACTCGCGATCTTTACGCTTTCAGACGATCAGGCCTATCAAGAACTCTATCTCAGCCATGAATATCTGGCCCAAGCCATTCAACAGGAATTTCGGCGAGGCGGAACCTATTCACAGGGCATTGCTGAAATTTTAAACACCTTCAAAGATTATCGGCATTCTTGGCGCAAAGGGCTCAAAATTCGTTCTCGCAAAAGCAAGCGGCCAGGCCCCCTCAACGTCAGACAAAAAGCGGAAGACTTGCAGAATGAGAGCGCAGAGAAGTGAGTGAGCGCGCGATCTTATCAGCCCTTCCCCCCCCGTCTAATTTAGCATTCATGCTAGAATGCAACATCAAAGTCCATGAGAAAGGAAGCTCTCAAACGCCGTTCATGCCAGCCATAACGCGTTGAGTTATTTTTAAGCTATGAAAATTATTTACACCAAAACAGATGAAGCCCCCATGCTTGCCACTGCCTCATTTTTGCCGATTGTGAAGGCCATTGCCTCGAGTGCAAATATTGAGATTGAAACCCGTGACATCTCTCTGGCAGGTCGTATTCTGGCCAATTTTTCTGAGTATTTGCAACCAGAACAGCAGGTCTCTGACGCCCTGAGTGAATTGGGCGAACTGGCCAAAACCCCAGAAGCCAATATCATCAAATTGCCAAATGTTTCAGCTTCTGTTCCCCAGTTAAAAAGTGCGATTGCAGAGCTTCAGTCTCAGGGCTACGCCCTGCCTGATTATCCCGAAGAACCCCAAAACGAAGCAGAAGCCACGATTAAAAAGCGCTATGCCAAAGTCTTGGGCTCGGCAGTCAATCCCGTTTTGCGTGAAGGCAACTCGGACCGCCGCGTGGCTGCTGCGGTCAAAGCTTATGCCAAAGCACACCCCCATTCGATGGGGGCCTGGAGTTCGGACTCAAAAACCCGTGTCGTGCATATGGCTGAAGGCGATTTTTATGGCAGTGAAGTCTCTGCCACCATGGACAGCGATTGCCAAGTTCGGATTGAATTTGTCTCAGCAGCCGGTGAAGTCAAAGTCTTAAAAGACAATTTGCAACTCTTAAAGGGCGAAGTGATTGATGCCTCTCGCATGGAGGTCGCCAAATTGCGCGCATTTTTCGCAGACGCAATTCAACAGACCCAGTCTGAAGATGTCTTGCTCTCCTTGCACCTTAAAGCCACGATGATGAAGGTCTCTGACCCGGTTATTTTTGGTCATTGTGTACAGGTCTATTACCAAGAGGTCTTTGAAAAATACGCTGAAACCTTTGAAAAACTGGGTATAGACCCCAGCAATGGACTCGGTGATGTCTACGGCAAAATCGCAAACCTGCCCGAGGCCGAAAAAAGTGAGATTGAAAATGCCCTGCAGGCCGTTTATCAGCACCGTCCGGCCTTGGCAATGGTCGACTCAGACAAAGGCATTACCAACTTGCATGTACCCAGTGACACCATTGTAGACGCCTCCATGCCCGCGATGATCCGGGGTGGTGGCAAAATGTGGGGTCCTGATGGCAAAGAAAAAGACACAGTGGCCATGCTGCCCGACCGCTGCTACGCAGGCATTTACCAGGCCGTGATTGAAGACTGCAAAACCCATGGCAAATTTGACGTCTCAACCATGGGCAATGTGGCCAATGTTGGCCTGATGGCCCAAAAAGCCGAGGAATACGGCTCCCATGATAAAACCTTTATTGTCGCTGGCGATGGCTTGGTTCGTGTGCTGAAAGGCGATGAAAAAGTCTTTGAACACGCGGTTGCCAAAGGGGATATCTGGAGAATGTGCCAGACCAAAGACGTGGCGGTCAAAGACTGGGTCAAATTGGCCGTCAACCGTTCACGCGCCACAGGCAGCCCTGCCATTTTCTGGCTGGATCAGCAGCGGGCCCACGACGCAGAGCTGATCAAAAAGGTCGAAGCCTATTTACCCGAGCACAATACCCAGGGCCTGGAGATCAAAATTCTGGCACCGGTAGCTGCAATTACCTACAGTCTGGAACGTATCCGCAAGGGCCAAGACACGATTTCTGTCACGGGCAACGTCTTGCGTGACTACCTCACAGATCTCTTTCCGATTTTGGAATTGGGCACCTCTGCCAAAATGCTCTCAATTGTGCCCTTGCTGGCGGGGGGGGGCATGTATGAAACCGGTGCCGGTGGATCGGCCCCCAAACATGTGCAACAATTCCAGAAAGAAAACCACCTGCGCTGGGATTCGCTGGGTGAATTCTTGGCTCTGGCGGTTTCGATCGAAGACTATGCAACACACACGGGCAATGCCAAAGCCAAAGTCATGGCGAAGGCCCTTGATGCGGCCAATAGCCAGTATTTAACCAGCAATAAATCGCCTTCGCGCAAAGTCCATCAACTCGACAACCGCGGCAGCCATTTTTATCTGGGCCTGTACTGGGTCCAGGCCCTGGCCCTGCAAGAGGAAGATGCTGAATTAAAAGCCAAATTTGGCCCCATTGCAGAACAACTCAGCAGCCAAGAGGACAAAATCGTGGCTGAACTGATCGAAGTTCAGGGAGCCCCCGTCGATATGGGGGGATACTACCATCCCGATGATGAAAAACTGGCACACGCCATGCGTCCCAGCCAAACCCTCAATCAGATTTTGGCCAGTATTTAAACAGCGCAACGAACAGGCTCTCCAAATCTCAGGAGAGCCTGTTTTATTGAGCTGTTATACTTGGTAAGTAATCGCCCCTATGCGGAGAGAGTTTTGAATCCAGACACAGAACCTCCAGAATTGCGTTCACCAGCGAATGAGAATATTTTTCGCTCGCTCTGTGATCAGGCGCTCACCGGCATCTATATTTTGGAAAAGGGCCGACTCACTTATGTTAATCGGGCCATGGCCGATATCTTTGGCTACGAACCCGAAGACATGATCGGCGCAGAACCGAGTCTGATCGTTTATCCCGAAGATCTGGCCCTGGTGCGTGAGCATTTGCAGCGCAGGCTTTCGGCTGAAGTGACCAGTGCCCATTACGAATTTCGGGGTCTGCGAAAAAATGGCGAAATTCGCATCATTGAAGTGCTGGGTACCCACAGTGAGTTCAATCACCAACCTACCATTATTGGCAATCTGATTGATATCACCGAACGCAAGCAGACTGAGCAGGCCCTTGAACAAGAAAAAAACTTGCTGTCTGGCCTGGTTCACACCATTCCCGATCTGGTCTGGCTCAAAGATCCCCAAGGGGTCTATATGAGTTGCAATCCCCGCTTTCAAGCGTTCTTTGGGGCCAGCGAAACAGAGATTGTGGGCAAAACCGATTTTGATTTTGTCGATGCCGAACAAGCCCAATTTTTCAGACAAAATGATCAAGCAGTGGTAGCGTCTGGCCAATCCCTCAGCAACGAAGAATGGCTAACTTTTGCCAGCGATGGTTATCGGGGGCTGTTTGAAACGATCAAAACCCCCATGTACGATGCTGAGAACCAATTGGTCGGGGTTTTGGGCATCGCCCGAGAAATCACCGAGCAAAAACAAACCGAAACAAAACTGGCCAATCTCAATCGGATCTATGCGGTCTTAAGTGCCGTCAACGAAGCCGTCGTCAGAATTCGCGACCCCCAGATTCTGTTCGAGGAAGTCTGTCGCATCGCCGTAGAAACGGGCAAATTTCGCATGGCCTGGATGGGCCAGAGAACCCCCGATGGCAGCTTGGTTTTGCCGAGCTGTCATGCGGGCAATTCTCAAGGCTATGTAGAGGCTTTACACCTGAGTTTGAGTCAAAAACAGGGGCCCACCAGCCACGCCATGCTCAGTGGTCATTACCGTGTTTGCAACGACATTGCTCAGGATCCGATTATGCTGCCCTGGCGGGATGCGGCCCTGGAACGGGGGTATCGTTCCTCTGGCTCTTTTCCGATACAGGTCTCGGGATCTGTCACGGCCTCGATTAATCTCTATGCCGATACCCCCGATTTTTTTGACCCCCAAGAAATTGAATTGCTCTTGCAATTATGCGCAGATTTGGGGTTTGCACTGGAATTTGCCGCAGCAGAAGCCGCTTCGCGCCAGCAATTGGAAGCCTTAGTCAGCGCTCGCACCGAAGAATTAAAGGAAAGCGAGCGGCGTTTTCGCAGACTGGTTGAAGGAGTTCAGCAAGATTATTTCTTCTTTTCAGTTGGAGAAGACCAGTTTATTACCTATCTCAGCCCCTCGGCAGAAGAATTTTTGGGTCAAAAAATGGAAGCCATGCTCGGAAAACCCTGGTATGAAGTCTTTCAATTGGGAGCTTCTGCCCAAGAACTGGGAGAGCAAATTATCGCCCAAATGATGAAAGGTGTAAATCCCCCACCCTTTGAAATCGAGATTGAACTCAGAGGGCAAAAACAGACCTTGGAAATTTCCGAACATATTCGCTATTCCCCCACGGGAAACCTGCTCGGAGGGGAAGGGGTGGTCAAAAATATCACCCGCCAAAAGCGGATTGAAGCAGAACTCAGAGAAGCCAAAGACAAGGCAGAAAAGGCCTCACAGGCCAAATCACTGTTTTTGGCCAATATGTCCCACGAAATTCGCACCCCCCTCAATGTCATTCTTGGCTTCAGTGAAATGATGCATGAAAAAATTCAAGATTCACGTTACCAGAATTACCTGCAGGCCATTAACAGCAGTGGCAAAACGCTTTTGAATATCATCAACGACATTCTCGACTTGAGCAAAATCGAAGCGGGAAAACTGCAATTAAACCCCCAAAATGTGAGTTTAAAAGCGCTCTTTCAAGATTTGGATGTTCTTTTGCGCTTCTCCTTTGAGAAAAAAGGCCTCAACTTCCGTTTAGACCTCTCAGACGACGTTCCTCCCCTGCTCTTGCTCGACGCGCTGCGCCTGCGCCAAATTTTGTTAAATCTGCTCTACAATGCCCTCAAATTTACCCACACAGGGGAAGTCTGTTTAAGTGCCAGCTATCAGGCGCTGAATCAAGAGAGTGGAGCGCTTTGTTTGCGCGTGCGAGACACAGGCATTGGAATTGCACCTGAGTTTCAAGAGCGGATCTTTGAAGCCTTTGAACAAGCCGACAGTGAAAACGAGTTTTCGGGGGGAACAGGGCTGGGTTTGGCCATTTCACTGCAATTGATTAAATTGATGCAAGGCAAACTGACACTCGAAAGCGCGCTGGGGAAAGGCTCTACCTTTCAGATTGTCTTGCCGCAGGTCAAAAAAGCCCCTGAAACAGCTGCATTTAAACCAGAAGAGACCCATGCAAACGCGCTGTCCTTTGAATTTGCCCCCGCAAAACTCTTGGTCGCAGATGATGTGGCGCAAAATCTCGATTTGGTTCAGGCCTATCTGGAAACCAGCCCACTGCAAATAAAGACCGCCCAAAATGGTCAAGAAGCTTACGAACAGGCCCTGTCTGATTTGCCGGATCTGATTTTGATGGATATTAAAATGCCCGTCATGAACGGCATCGAGGCTTTGGAACAGCTCAAAGCCAATCCCCAAACCCAAGCCATCCCTGTGGTGGCTTTAACCGCTTACTCTCTGCAACAGGAGCGCGAAAGCCTCTTAAACAAAGGCTTTAATGGCTATCTACAAAAGCCGATCAGCAAAAATGAACTGCTGGACTGCTTAAAAACCTTTTTAAAAGGCCAAACGCATCCCCACGATCCAGAGACAATGCCCACGCCAATGGCCCCGCAAATGCCCCAAACGCCCACATTTGAACAGGACAGCGCTGAGCAGCAAGAGCAATTTCAGACGCTCTTACAACAAGATTGGCTGCCCCGTTGGAAAGACATTCAAGATTCGCTCATTTTAGACGAGCTTGAGTCGTTTGCTCAAGATCTCATCACCCTGGCAGAGCACCACAAGCAGCCCACACTCAAGGGTTATGCAAAGCAGTTGCTCAACGATGTTGAGAGCTTTGTTTTGGAATCAGCCCAAGAGCGCTTAAAGGCCTTTCCCAACTTGGTGCAAAGCCTAAATCGCGCTGGAGAGTTTGAGTTGAAAACAGGTTCCCCGCCCTGGCTCAGTGGTAAAACTCAACTCGGCATTTAACATATCCGCCAAACGTCTCACAATCGCCAAACCCAGGCCGGTTGAATTCTCTCCAGCCGTCGGCTGGGCCGAGAGCGGAGCGAATTTTTGAAACATCAGATCCTGATCTTTGGCATTAAAACCCGGCCCCTGATCTTCGATATCGAGCAAAAGACCGTCTTTGAGCACCGTATAACGCACCCAAATCTGCTTGCCACTTTGCGAGAATTTAAGCGCATTCGAGAGCAAATTATCGAGCAACTGAAACAAAAGCAGAGGATCTGTTTTGAGTTTTAATTCGGTCTCAGGCTCAGAAATAAACAATTGAATCTCTTTTTTTTCGGCCTGGGGCAAATAGCTCTTGCGCAAGCGGCTAAAAACTTCTTGCAGGGACCAATCCTGCCATTGGGGCTGGATTCGGCCACTTTCGATTTTGTTGACATCGAGAAAATTGGTAATAATCAGAAGCATGCGATTGGCGTCTTGATAAATATGATCGGCATAATTCAAGACTTTTTCGGGGGAAAGCTCCCCATTGCGAATCTGAATCATCTCCGCCATCAATAGAATAGAAGCCAGCGGATTTTTGAGATCGTGAGCCGCCAAATTGAGAATTTGGTCTTTTTCTTGATTCAGGGCACTCAAGCGCTCGGTATGTTCAATAATGGTATCGCGGGCCAATTTAAGTTCAAGATGGGTTTTGACCCGGGCAATCAGTTCACTGGTATTAAACGGTTTGGTGACATAGTCCACTCCGCCGGCCTCAAAGCCCTTGAGAATATCTTCACTTTCGGTACGGGCGGTCAAAAAAATCAGGGGAATGGCCTGGGTTTCTGGCTGGGCTTTGAGCCGCTTGGCCACTTCATAGCCATCCATTTCAGGCATCATGATATCGCACAGAATCAAGTCAGGTTTCACCTGTTGCAAAATACGCAATGCCGCAGCTCCGCTGCCTGCGCCAGAAATACGAAAGCCCTCTTGGCGCAAGGCTTCTGAGAGAACCTGCAAATTCTGAACAACATCATCGATCAAAAAAATCAATGGAGCAGGTTTATTGTCAACAGCTAAAGAAGAATTCATCGGCCGATTTTCTCTCTAAACTAAAATCTTACTCGACGCTGTCAGTATACTGTTTGGAATCCAAATAGGCAAAGCGCTGAGCGTCTTTTGTAGCGAACATGTTAAAATGGGGATTGATATGACTATAACTAAAAATTTAGCTGCAACTTTGGCTGGATTTTTAAGCAAATGAGTGGACAGAAATGAGGGAGGAGAGTGGCAGGATAACGGCTATCCTCCACCGCAATATTTCTGATGGAAATAAGAACTGAACGCAATATTCTCATGATTGATGACGAGCCCTATTTTTCTGAGCTCGTCAAAGATATTCTGACAGGTGCCCACTGTACCATTACCACGTTTTCAGACCCCCACGCGGGTTTACGTGAGGCCTTGATGCGCAACGATTTGGATCTGATTTTACTCGATATTGAAATGCCCGAACTCAATGGGCTCGAAATTTTGCGCCAACTCAAAAAATCACATAATCACAAAGTGCCCATTATGATGTTTACCGCCCATGCGGAAATGGATGTGGTGAGAACAGCTTTAAATCTGGGTGCGCAGGATTACCTGCTCAAACCCTTTTCCGTCAAACCGTTTGTCAACCGCCTGAATAAGCTGTTGCAAACGGATGTGTTTAAAGATGTCCCTGCCAGCGAGGCGAGTGAGAGATCCGAACGCCCCAAAAGCCCTCACAGTCAACCCTTGATCCTCTACTTAGAAACCGACCCTGAAGCCATTCTGGCACTCGAAGAAATCCTCAACGATTCTGTCTGCCAATTGGTCATCTGCCAAGATCCAGCGTTGTCAAAACAAGCCCTGGAAGAGCAAGACCCAGACTTAATTCTGATGGCGTTGGGCTCAAACAAAGATGACCTTCGCGATTTAGCAGCCCTGCGCCAACTCAAACCCAAAACACCCTTGATTGTTCTGACAAGCGATCCGACAGACCCGACCCGCACAGAGGCAAACAAACACCAGCTCAGTGCCTATCTACAAAAACCCTATCCCATTCATGTCTTGATCGGCCAACTTGAAAAAGCCCTGCAGATTCCACTCTTTGCAGGAAAGAGTTGAAACAGGCAAGTAGAGAATAATCAAACCCTATGTCTGCACAGATATTAATCATTGACGACGACGCTTCGATTCGGCGCATCTCTGGTGAGATTTTGGCCGAAGAGGGTTATCAAATTGCCTATGCAACCAACGTGAGCGAAGGCATTGCTCAATTGCGCAAACTCAAACCAGACCTGATTCTCTGTGATGTGATGATGCCCGATGGCAATGGCTATGATGTGCTTGATGCCTTACAACACCTGGATCAACCCATGACTCCTTTTATTCTGATGTCAGCCGAGGCGATTTTTCCTGAAGATATTCGCAAAGGCATGCGCAGCGGTGCCGATGACTATTTGGTGAAACCGTTTCGGCTTCAAGATTTGCTCGAATCAGTGCGGGTGCGTTTGAATCGACAACAACAATTTCAGAATCTGCTCAATGTGTTTAAGTCCACTCCCGGATTGCCCCCTTTTTTGCATGGCTCAGAACAAGATTTAATGGAATTATTGACCGTGGCTCCGCCGCCATTTTTGGTCGCTCTGCGGCTCGACAATCACGAACGGTTTCAGCGCACCTTTGGCCGAGAAGAGGCTCAATTGCTCTATCATTCGGTCTTTCAACGGCTTCGGACTGTGCCCGCCCTCAAATCTGTGGATTTTTATGCCAGCGACCAAGCCTATCAAATTTATCTCTGTCCCCACACCCTCAGCGCCTTACCCGAAGCCGAACTCAATCACGAAATTCAAGTCGCGTTCGAAGAGCCTTTTTCCTATCAACGCTATCAACTGCACCTGCACAGCAGTCTGGGCTGGGTGTATCATGAGATTCCCTTGCTGCCTGAACTCTGGCTCGAACGCGCCAATTTGGCTCTCTACCAGTCTCGCCTCCAGGGAGGTAGTACCAGCACGGTCTTTCAGCCCCAAATGGAGAGCAAATTGCACGAAAGCCTGCACTGGGAAGCCGAACTCCAACTGGCCCTTAACGAAAAACGTTTTGAACTGCATTACCAACCCCAGTTTGAACTCAAGACTGGGCGAATTGTCGCCTTAGAAGCCCTCTTGCGGATGCGTCACCCTGAGTTTGGCATGATTCCGCCCAGTGATTTTATCCCCGTGGCAGAAGAGAGTGGCTTGATTGTGCCTATTGGCACCTGGGTTTTAAACGAAGCCTGCCATATGCTGTCTCGATTGCACAAACTTGGGCACCGCGATTTGCGTATGGCGGTCAATGTCTCTCTGCTGCAATTCCTGACCCCCGACTTTGCCCAAATCGTGGCCCAGACCATCGCTCAAAGTGGCATTCCTGCTGAAAAACTAGAGTTAGAATTGACCGAAAGCCTCTTAATTGACAATTTCCGTCAGATGCTGACCTTATTAACCCAACTCAAAGACACAGGTCTGACTTTGGCCGTCGATGATTTTGGGACCGGCTATTCTTCGCTCTATTATCTTCATCAATTGCCCTTTGATACCCTCAAGATCGACCAGGCCTTTGTCAGACCGCTGCAAAAAAGCAAACCCAATACCAGTGCCATTCCCCGTGCAATTGTAGAGATGGCCCATGCCATGGGCATGACCGCCCTGGCCGAAGGGATTGAAAACGAAGAGCAAATGCAGATCTTGAACACTTTGGGCTGCGATCAGGGCCAGGGCTATTATATCTCGCGCCCCCTGCCCGAGCCCCTGCTCTATGACTTGCTGCGCGTTCAATGCCCATGAGCCAAGACCTTTGGGATGTGTCGGCCTTAAAACCAGTCTCAAAAGCAGCAGCCCAGGCCTATCGAGAAAAACTGCGCGGACTGACCGAAGCCGTCGACCAAAACCTGACAGAATGCCCGAATATAGCCCAATTACTGGGAAAAAACCCACTTCAAGTCATGTATACCAATCACAGCAACCATGCCTTGTTTATTGCTGGTGTCTTACAATTAAATGACTTCCAGCTGCTCAGCAATCTTTTGCCCTGGGTCTATCGCTCATACCATGCCCGTGGTTTTGACTACGCCTATTTTCCGCTTGAGCTAAAGGCCTGGAAAAAAGCCCTATTCAGCCTTTTAAAGCCTGCTTTGTCAGCCGAAATACTGCCCGTCTACGATTGGATGCTTAACGCACATGAGAGCCTGATCACAGCTGCAGAAAGCCCCACAGAGTCCCCAGCATTGGGTCTCAGCCCGCAACGCCAGGAGCAGGTCAAACAACTGCTTATTTACTTATTAAAGGGCGATCGCAAGGCCTGTCAAAACTGGTTAGCGACTTTACAGAGAGAGCAATCGCTTTCACTCTCAGAAATGTATCTCGAATTGCTTCAACCCACCATGCAGCAAGTGGGTCTGCTCTGGGAAGAGGGGAAAATTTCAGTTGCCCAGGAGCATTTAGCATCAGCCCTGGTCTCGCGACTGATGGTGAGCATCTACGGCAGCCAAGAACCCGACACAACAGCCTCCCGCGGAAAAGTGCTGATCACCACTGCGCCTAACGAATTCCACGAAATGGGGGCCTGGATGCTCTCTGATCTGCTTGAGGAAGATGGTTGGGAAACCCGCTATTTAGGAGCGAACACCCCTTTTAAAGATATTTTGGACTATTTGGAACAAGAGAAACCAGATATTTTGGCCATTTCTGTGGCCATTCCCTTTAATATCGACCAAGCAGATCAGTTGATTCGCCAAATTCGCAGTCAAAAACAATTTTCTCAGCTCCGCATTATGCTGGGCGGCCAGGCTTTCAGCTTCCATGACCGTCTCTGGGAAACACTCGGTGCTGATGGCTACGCAAGCAATGCCCGCGAGGCCGTTAAACTGGCAGCCCAATGGCAGGAAGCTTGAATTTGGACCTGTTTTCTGAAACGCTTTATCGCGATTTTTGGCAGAAATACCTGGAAAATGAGTCGCGGATTGCCGTTTGGCTGACTGATCGCCAACTGCAGATTCTGAAGCTGAACCAGGGAGCTCTTTCTTTGCGGGGAGAAGCCTCAGCCCCGCTCTCTCAATTGGACAACTGGCTAGATGCAGACAGCAAACTACGTTTGAGGCAACTCGACACAGGCGAACATTCTCAATTGGCCCTGGATTTTGAGCTTCCGGGAGACATCTATTTTCGCCTGTATTGCAGCGTCAAGGTCAGCGATGAGCAGATTCTAATCATGGGTGAAAGCCACTTGCTGACCCAAGCAGATTACCTCGAACAAATCAGCTCACTTTATACAGAATTGATTTCAACTTCGCGCAATTTGATGCGCGAAAAACGCCAATTACAAAAGCTACGTCAGGAGTCGGAGTATCTCAATCAAGAATTACAAGCCCATCTTGAACTCAAGAACAGCGAACTGTCTAAGACCTTTGATCTGCTCAGCCAAGAACAATTACTCCTCAAACATCTGACAAAAAAAGCCGAAATGGCGCAGCAAGCTAAAACAGAGTTAATTCGACATATTTCACACGAGTTTCGCACACCCCTCAACAGCATTCTCGGTTATGCACAGATTTTGCGCAAAGAACTGCTTCCCCAACAGGCATTCTATGCCGAAGAAATTATCAAGAGCGGCCAAGCAGAACTGAGCTATGTCGAAAACCTCTTGGCCTTGATGCGGCTTGAAAAAGAGGAATTACCTGTTTTACCTCAGGCCCTGGCACTGGCTGATTGGATGAAAGCACAAATAGAGCTATTCAGTGAGCGTTGTCTGGCCCAAAATACAGAATTCCATCTGCAAGCAGCCCCCCTGCCTGAGCAGTGTTGTTTCAAAGGCGATCTGTTCCAACAATTGCTGGAAAGACTGTTCGAGCATGTCCTCGCAAATGCCGAAAAGAAAAAAATTACACTCACAATCAAAAGCCATTTTCACCCACAGACCTTTGATCTTTTGCTGGAGCTCAGCGACACGGGCCAGGAAATTGCCAGCGAAGAAATGCGCTTGATTTTCGCCAACCAAGAAATGAGCTTGCAAGACGGTATTTTGCATTCCCGCTCCAACTTGCTCAATTTGGTTTTGTGCAGGTATCTGGCCAATGCGCTGGGAGGCAGCCTGAACTACCATTACAGCGGTCAGAATGAGATCTCGCTCACGTTGCCAGCGATTAAATATTCGGGTCGCTCTTTGCAGATAGCCACTCTCCCAACCACAGCCCCTTTAGCCGCTCTGTCGCAGCAACAGGAACAGACGATGTTTCGTGCCGAAGCGCTCTTGCCACTCTGGGAAAAAGTCAAAGAAACACTCGTTCTCGATGAGTTTGATCTCTTTATTCAAGCCCTGGAAGAACAGAAGCACAAAGAGCCGCAAATATTGAAATACACTCAGGATCTGCGACAAAAATGGCAGAACTTTGAACTGGAGGAACTGAGTATACAACTGAAACAATTCCCCGATTTAATCTCAAATTTAACCCTATCTCCCCCCCCTGACAGAATAGAAATTCAGCCAGAGTGATAAAATACCCACAGGAAACAAAAATAATGTCAGAACCAAAACGCATTTTACTCGTAGATGACCAAGCCACCTTTGCCAAAGCGATCGAAATTGCACTGGCGGATACGGGCTGTGAGATAAAGAGTTTCACAGATCCAGAGCTGGGCTTGCAAAAGGCCCTGTCCGAATCCTGGGATCTGCTCCTGCTGGATATGCATATGCCGGTCATGAACGGGGTTGAATTTTTACACCGCCTGCGTGAAGTGGGCTGCCAAATACGTACCGTGGTAATGACCTCAGACAGCAGTCTGACGCCGATTCAAGATATTGAACCCTATCATGTGGAAGCCTTTGTGCTCAAACCGATTCAATTACATGATTTTTCAGATTTGCTTGAAAAACTGATTGGCATTACGCTTTTTCCCAAAGGCAATGAAAGAACTGCAAATGACGCCCCTTAAACACAGGAATTACAGTTCGTCTCATTTAGGGAACCTGCGATGCAACAAGCCCAACACGACAATCTAGCGCTCCAAGGCCTGCTGCAAAGTCTCGATGATCTGGTCTTTCTACTCGATCAAGAGGGCCGGTTTATCCACCATTGGGTGCGTCCCGAACAGTTGCCCCATCTGTTTGTACCTCCTGAAGAATTTTTGGGAAAAAGGCTCCAAGAGGTCTTGCCCGAAGCACTCTCGCAACAATTTTTACCGCTGTTTCAAGCGACCCTGACGGGAGAAAAGACCCAGGCCTACGAATACCCCTCCCCCGATCAGCAATACTGGTATAGTTTGGTCTTTCGTTTAATCCCAAACTCCCCCGGTTACTTGATTGCCCGGATTCAAGACGTCACCGAAAAACGGCGCTACCAGGAAGCCCTAGAAGATGAAGTCAAATTGCGCACAGAAGCGTTGACTGACGTGATCCAAAATCTGCACAAAAGTGAAAACATTCTCAACGCCAGCCAGCAACTCGGTCACATTGGCGGCTGGGAATACGATCTGGAAAAACAAACCATGTGGTGGAGCGATGAGCTCTATCGGATTCACGGCCTGCCGGTGGATCGCCACTCCCTTGAGGTTGAAAAACTTGTCTCTGAAAGTTTAAATTGTTATGCCCCCGCTGCCCGCGAGGAACTGACCTTGCTCTTTCCCCGTGCCATTCAAGGCGAAGGCTATGAGCGGGTGTGTGCCTTTAAGAGCTACGACGGCCAAGATAAATGGGTACATCTGGTCACCACCCCCGTCCAGGAAGAAGGCAAAATTGCACGCGTTTACGGCATTGTCGCAGATATCACAGCGCACAAACGCCAAGAACTTGAGCAGGAAAACAACCTGGCCGCTCTGCGAATCAGCCAGCTCCGGCTAGAAACAGCACAAAAACTTGCTTTCATGGGAGATTGGGAGCTCGACCACCTCACAGGCAAAGCCTATTGGTCAGCAACGGTCTACCAGATTTTTGAAGTAGACCCCCAGCAATTTAGTCCTTCTCTGGCGGGATTTTTAGACACCATTCACCCTGAAGACAGGGACTCGGTCGAAGCGGCGTTTAACGCAGCCATCCAAAACAAAGAACCCTATGATATCGTGCACCGCCTGCTTTTGGCCGATGGTCGAATCAAATATGTGCGCGAAATTGGGTACACAGAATATGATGCCGCTCAGCAGCCCCTGATCACCCGGAGCGCGGTGCAGGACATTACCCTGCTGAAACAGACCGAAATCGCCCTGAGCACAGCCAAAGCTGTTGCAGAAAGGGCCTCACGCTCCAAAAGTCTGTTTTTGGCGAATATGTCCCACGAAATTCGCACCCCCATGAATGCCATTCTGGGCTTCAGCCAATTATTAAAAGAAGAAATTACCGATCCCCGCTGGAAACGCTACCTGAAAATCATTCACAACAGCGGCGAAGCTCTGCTCAACCTGATCAACGATATCCTTGATATCTCCAAAATCGAAGCCGGCAAACTGGATTTGCACCTGGAGCCCTTGGCCTTGACTCCCTTGCTGACCGAATTACAAGAATTGCTCAGCCCTGACTTCGAAAAAAAACAGATTCAATTGAGTACAAAGATCGCGCCTGACGTTCCAGAATGGGCCATGCTCGACGGCTTTCGTCTGCGTCAGGTTTTGCTCAATTTGCTCAGCAATGCACTCAAATTCACCCGTCAGGGCTCGGTCACGGTGAGCCTGGACTACGAACAGAGCCCATCCCAAGGGGACAAACTGCAATTCAAAGTCAGCGATACGGGCATGGGCATCGCTCCCGAATTGCGGGAACGGATCTTTGAAGCCTTTGAACAGGCCAATACCTCTTATCGCAAAGATGTCGCAGGAGCAGGGTTGGGACTCTCGATCTCCCACCAATTGGCCCATTTGATGGGCGGTCATCTGGCAGTGCAAAGCCAAGTGGAACAGGGCTCGGTCTTCAGCCTGACTCTTCCTTTTGAGCCAGGCAAACAAGCCCACCCCCAAAGCGAGTTACCCCCGCCTCAACCAACCCAGATCACTCCGTCTCGTCTGCTGATAGCCGACGATGTCAGCGACAATTTATTTTTACTTGAAGCCATGCTCGAAACCTACCCACTGCAAATTTGGACAGCCCAAAACGGTCAAGAGGCCTGCGATTTGGCAGAAAAATACCAACCAGATTTGATTTTAATGGATATTAAAATGCCCATCATGGATGGCACAGAGGCCCTGAAACAATTGCGGGCCCGTCCGAGCACCCGTGCCATTCCCGTGGTGGCACTGACCGCCTTTTCGCTCCAAAACGAGCAGGAAAACCTGCTTGAAATGGGCTTTGACGCCTATCTGAGCAAACCGGTTCGGCAAGAGGCGCTCATGCAAACCCTGTATCGTTTTTTGGGCACCCACTCGGCCCCTCAGCCAGAAAACACGGGCCCAAACCAAGCTCAAGATATGGTCGAATTGCCTGAGGCTCACTTGATTCTGACAGAAAAAGAACAAGCCGAACTCTCCGAAACGCTGCTAAACCGTTGGCTTCCCGCAGCACAAAGCCTTCAAAAAAACATGGTGATCAACGAAATGGAAGAATTTGCCCATGCCTTGCAGCAGGTGGCTGTGCGCGTGAGTTGGCAAACACTCCAAACATTGTGCCAGCAACTCCAAGATCAGCTTTCCTGCTTTGAACTCGAAGCGGCTCAGCAAAGTTTGAACCAGATTATCCAGGTCTTGCAACAGAAACAACAAACAGGGTACCAAACATGAAACTTCTGATTGTGGATGATGAAGAAAATGCACGGGTTTTACTTGAACATTTTTTTGAAAGCGAAGGCCACAGTACTTGGAGTGCCGCCAACGGACAAGCAGCGCTGGAACAAGCCCGAAAAGCCCTCCCGGATTTGATTTTATCTGATATTATGATGCCCATCATGGATGGGTTTGAACTCTGCCGCCAACTCAAACAAGATCCCCAATTGCAAGCCATTCCGCTGGTCTTTTATACAGCCACCTTTCTCGAATCCCACGATCGGCAACTCGCAGAAAGTCTGGGTGCTCACAGCTTTCTCGAAAAACCGATGGAACTGGAGACACTTTTGGCAACCTTGCTAGCGATACTCAAAGACAGCGAAGCCCTCCCCTCCCCCAAAACAACTCACGAAGCACAAAAAGACTATGCCCACAGCATGGCATTTAAACTAAGTCAAAAACAAAATGAATTAATTAAAAATGAGCGCCAATTTCAGGAGGTTCTCGATTTTGCTCCCGTGGCAATGGCCCTCTCGACACCCACAGGTGAAATTATCAAACTCAATCGCCAGCACCAAGCCCTGTTTGGCTATCTCCCTGAAGAATTGCCCGATGTCGCCACTTGGTGGCAAAAGGCCTATCCCGATCCGGTTTATCGGGAAAAAGTACGTTTAGAGTGGGAACAACTGAGCCAATCGGAAAAATTCGAATACGAAGCCCAGGTCTGCTGCAAAGATGGCCAAAAACGTGAAGTTCGCTTCTACTCTCAAAAAATAGGGGATTTTGATGTTCTCGCTTTTATTGATCAAAGTGCCCACAAACACCGGGAATCTGAATTGCTGCAAAGCCTGCGTACCAGCGAGCGCATTCTCAACGCAACCCAAGCACTCAGTAAAGTAGGGGGTTGGGAATACGATCTCTCAACTCAGAGCATCTGGTGGACCGATGAACTCTATTCTCTGCATGGCCTGCCAGTGGATCGCCAATCACGGCAGACCCAAATGTTTGTCGAAACCAGTTTAAGTTGTTACCAGCCCGAAGCGGCCCAGGTCGAACTCGCCCAGTTATACCAACGTTGCTTGGAAAATGGCGAAAGTTATGATCGCGAATACCGCTTTCAACCCTATCAAGGCGCTGAAATCTGGGTGAGAACTGTGACCCAAGCGGTCACAGAGCAGGGAAAGACCGTCAGAATCATCGGCGCGGTCATGGATATCACCACACGCAAACAGGCAGCAGCAGAACTGCAAAAAGCGAAAGAGCGGGCCGAACAAGCCGCTCACGCTAAATCTACTTTTTTGGCGAATATGTCCCACGAGATTCGCACGCCCATGAATGCCATTTTGGGCTTCAGCCAATTGCTGACAGAACAAAACACCGACCCAAGATGGCAGCGCTATCTGAGCGCAATCAATAACAGTGGCCAAAGCTTATTGAGAATCATCAATGATATTCTCGATCTGAGCAAAATCGAAGCAGGAAAAATCGAAATCCAGACCCACCCCGCGCAATTGAGCCAATTGTGTCAAGAATTAAGCACACTCATGTCGCTCTCCTTTGAGCAAAAAGGACTGCACTTCGAGATTATTCAACACAATTGCCCCGAATGGCTCGAATTGGATGGCCTGCGCCTGCGCCAAATTTTGCTCAATCTGCTCAGCAATGCACTCAAATTTACCCCCCAGGGCCGGGTCAGTTTGGAAATCATCTGCCTGTCTGAAAACGACATCTGTTGCGAATTGCAGATCAAAATCTCAGATACGGGAATTGGCATCAGCCCCGAACAAAAAACCCATATTTTTGAACCCTTTAAACAATTTACACAAATCAGCGGAACGGGGTTGGGTCTGACAATTTCAAACTCACTGGTGCAGCTCATGGGGGGCACATTGTTGCTGGAGAGCCAATTGGGCAGCGGCTCGATCTTTACGGTGAAATTGCCTCGGGTCAAGCGGGTCTCAGAGCTGGAAACGGAAAGGGTCGAAAATCAATTGCCTCGCCAAAATTTTAAACCCGCCACGCTCTTGATCGCCGATGATATTGAGGTCAATTTGCTCCTGCTCGAAGAAATACTCAAACCTTTTCCATTTACCGTCTATAGCGCTCACAATGGTTTAGAAGCCAGCCAGCAGGCCGCAAAGGTCCTGCCGGATCTGATTTTGATGGATATCAAAATGCCGGTCATGAATGGTATAGAGGCCTTACACACGTTGCGAACAAACCCCTTGACGGCCAAAATCCCCGTGATAGCCCTGACCGCATTCTCTCTCACGACCGAGCGAAAAACACTGCTGGAAGAAGGGTTTGATGGCTATCTGAGTAAACCGATTGCCTTGCCAGAACTGCTTAAGCTGCTTCAGAGCTATCTTGAGGTCTCACCCATCCCTGCAAAAACACCTTCTGAAAGCACAGGCTCAAAACAGGCTCAAATCCCCCTGTTCCAAGCAGCGCTGGGACAAGAGCTGAAACAAGTCTGGCTTCCGCGCTGGGAGAGCGTTCACAACTCGATGATTTTGGACAAGTTTGAAATCTTTGCAATAGAGCTAAGTGAATGGGCAAAAACCAACGACGTGCCTCAAATTGCAAGCTGGGCGGAAAAAATTCTCAAACAAACCCGCGGCTTTGCACTGGAAGAAGCCCAAGCCAACTTGGCTGAATTCCCCCAATTGCTCGAAGCGCTCAACGCAAATCCTGATTGAGAAAATCCCGAAATGCCTCTGCCAGCTGAAATAGAGAGGCCTGAGCTGCTTCTAGATCCAAGGCGGCCAATTGCTGATGGGCCCGCATTAAAAGCGCCTTCCACTCTGGCAAATAAAAAGGAGCCAAATAGTTGAGACCGTCTTCGATACATCGCTCCAGGTCATCCAGAATAAAGACCGTTTGGTGGCTCTCCAGCAGGGGCAGAATGTGGGTCTGAATCATGACCCGCAACGCAGATTTTTGCTCCTGAGAGAGTGGATTTGGGGCTTCGCCTGAGAGCTTTTCCAAATTTTGAGACCCAGGTTCTGAATCCTGCGCCAGATAGTGTGAGAGCAAACGCAAAAGGGCCGGTTTTTCAAACGGCTTGCGCAAATAGGCATCAAATCCCGTTTGTAACAGTAATTCTTCATCCTGATTGAGACTAAACGCCGTCAATGCAATAATCGGGATCAGACGGGTTTTCTCCTGTTTGCGCAGGTATTTTAACGCTTCGGTGCCATCCATAATCGGCATTTTGATATCCATCAAAATCAAATCAGGCAGGTATTTTTCGGCCAAGAGACAGGCTTCGTGGCCATTGGCTGCAGTGTAGATTTTAAAGGGATAGGGCTCTAACAAGCTGCAGGTCAAAAGTAAATTGCTCTCAACATCATCGGCCATCAACAGACAAGCAGGGCGGAAATTGCCGACTTGAGTTTGCAAGAATGGATCGCCACCCAGCATTTGCTGAGAAACCTCAACTGTTTCAAACAGCAGGCTAAAAGTGGCGCCGCACCCCTTTTCACTCTGAACCCCCAAACGGGCCTTCATCATTTCAGCCAATTGTCTTGCAATCGTCAACCCCAGACCCGTCCCTCCCTGAGCGACAGCAGAAACCTGTTCAAAAGCGCCAAAAATCAAGGTCTGCTCTTCAGGCGAAATTCCGATACCGGTATCAGAAACAGACAGGCTCAACTGCCCCACCCCCTCGGAAAGGGGGGAAAAAGCACAGATGAGATCAACCCCTCCCTGCGCCGTAAACTTCAAGGCATTGCCCAAAAGATTGAGCAAAATCTGTTGCAATCTCACACTGTCCAACAGCAACCACTCAGGCAATTGGGGCGGTATGGTCAATTTAAAATACAGGCCTTTGCGTTCAAACGAAAGTGTCAGCAGCGCGTGGGTATCCTGCAATAATTGCCTGAGATTGACCGGAGCCAAGTGCAATTGAAGTTTGCCAGATTCAATTTTAGACAGATCGAGAATATCGTTGATCAGACGCATCAGGGCTTCGCCACTGTGAACAATGGTATCGAGAAACTTTTGCTGTCGCGGGTCTTGGCTCTGATCGTGTAATAATTGGCTAAACCCCAGAATGGCGTTCATGGGCGTGCGAATCTCGTGGGACATATTCGCCAAAAACAGACTTTTGGAATGATTGGCGCGCTCGGCCTGATCACGGGCCTGGATCAGGGAAGACTGAATGTCCAAACGGGTGATGTATTGCTCCAATAAACGATGCAGGGTCTCAGCCAAACTCTTTACGTTTTCAGGCAAAACCGCCAATTCAGGCTGCAAAGAACAGACGCAGAGAGAGGCTTTGTGCTGTCCGGCCACCCGTATCGGCAAACAATAAAAGCTACCTTCGGTCGGTTCCAAACTCAGCTCCGACGCCAATATCAAGCAAAACTGAAAATCCAAATTGGGAAAAAGGACCTGGGCTTGCATTAACGCCGTCAAAGGATGCTTGAGTTCTTCGAGTGGGGTATCGCCCTGCAAAAGCGACGCCGCCTGATTGAGAAATTGCAGTTCTTTTAACCTGGCTTGTAAGTTTTGAACGACCAAAGTGAGTTCTTGGGTGCGCTCACTCACTTCACTCTCAAGCGCGTTATTCAGGGTAAGCAAAGCATCCTGGCTTAAAATCCGTTCACGGGTACGCAGCAAAATGCCGATGACATTCTGCATCAATAAGATCTCTTCAGGCAGCAAAGCCGAATCAAGGGTCCGATCGAGAAAAACCTGGAGAGAGCCCAAAACCTCACCTGCATCCTCAATGGGTCGTTTGAATACGGGTTGAGCGTCTTCAGCCCAGGGACTGCTGCGGTAAACATGGCCATCCAATTGCAACGCTATTTGGGTCTGATCTGGAGAACAAAAAGCGGCTGGCAATTGAGCCACAACCTGTGCATAAAATTCACTCAGGTCTTGCCATTTGAATGAAGCCAATTCTGAAATTTGCTGAAGACAGTGCATCTCTTTGATGCGTTCTTGCAAGGCTTGCTCTGAACGGTGTTTTTTGAGCAATTGCCAGACGTACTCCGAAAGCAATTGCAATTGAATGGTATCGGTTTCAGTATAATCACTTGATTTATTGCCCACCCCCAGAATCAAACGCACCTGTTCGTTTTCCAAAATGGGCACACTCATGTGGCGAACCAGCGGCAAATGGCTGTCAGGCAATCCCTTTTTACTTGCGAGCGCGGGATAATCATTGTGAATCATGGGCTGTTTTAAACGGGCACAATCGGCCCAGACTCCCGCAGCGGAAAGGGGATAGTGGCGATCATAAAGCGTTTGACATTGTGCCTGTACACGTTGAGACCAGCTCCCCAAGCTCAGGGTTTCTTGGTCTTCGCTAACAAAATGAATATAGCCGATTTCACTCTGGGTGAGCTCCACAGCTTTTTCGAGGCCCGCATCAATCAGGCTTTGTTCAGTCTTAAAGGGGGTTGAGTTTAGCTCATGCATGGCCTGTAAGCGCTTTAAGATCAATTGCTGATGGGCTTCTGCCTCTTGACGCGCTTCGAGGCTCCGCCCGAGGGTCATGACCTTGCGCGTCTCGCCATCAAAAAAGGGATGGCTGTGCATTTCATAGAGTTTTTTACCGCCATCAGCGGTTTTTAGCCATTTGACAAAGATCAGTCCCCCCCCCTGCAGCAAGTGTTCGGCTTCCTGCGCAATTTCGGGCAATTGTTCATCAAGCAAGAGATCCCACGGCCCCATGCGCAAAAGCTCCGCTTCAGAAAAACCCAATTGACGACAGACAGCCGGATTGACCTGTTCAAAATGACAGCTTTCTGAAGGTGTTGAGACAAGGGAATGCACAAAGATCAGATCTTCGCTGATCTGAAAAAGTTGCTGGCAGCGGGACTCAACCTTACGGGTTTGCTGCTGGGCATACATCAATTGTGAAATATCCTGACAGGCTCCCTGTAAACGGGTAACGCTGCCTTGTGGATCCAAAACAACATCCCCAAAGGTCTGCAGCCAGCGAACTTCGCCCCCAGACTTCAAAATCCGGTATTGGTGATTAAAAGGGATTTTTTCCTGCAGACTGCGCAGGATATCCGCCTCAATCCGGGGGCGATCATCGGGGTGAATATAATCCAGAAAGCCCTGCAAAGTCGGGGTAAACAGCTCGGGGCTGAGACCAAAAATTTTAAAAAGATGGGCAGACCAAGTGAACCGATCTGCTTGCAAATCTGATTCCCAGGTGCCGATGGCCAGATGCTGCTGAAACAGATCGGGCAAATTCACTGTGGTTTCGGAATGGGAGTCTTCTGTCATGGCTGGCCCAATCAGTTTCTATCTTCAACAAATAGGCAAAACAATTGATGCAAATTATAACACAGGCCCAGATTCTGCCTTTAAGCTGAATTGCTCCCAGTTATTTAAAACTTATGCCCCAAACTAAAGTGAATTTGACCTGCTTCCAATAAATTGGACCAACCCAGGGTTTGAAAGTCGCGCACACCATAGTCCAAACGCAGCAGGCCCATCGGCGTTTCAAAGCGCAAACCCGCCCCCACCCCGTATTTCCACGGCCCTGTGCTGACCTGAGAGCCAAAGAAATTGCCCAAATCGGCAAAGAGCACCCCCGAAATCGGGGCAAAGATCGGGAAGCGGGCCTCGGCACTGCCAATCAGGTATTGTTTGCCCACCAGCGCACCATTTTCTTGCCAGCCGCGAATGGCGCTGAAACCGGTGCCCAAAAACTGCTCGTAGATGGGGTGATTGCCCAGAAGCGCCCCACCTTGCACGCCGAGCGCCACAGTCATCCATTCCGCCAGGGGCAAATAGGTGCTGAGATTGCCCGCCACCCGCAGCCAAGCGCTATCACCCCAAACGGGTTGGGCATTGAGCGAGCCATAGACCCCCTGTTTGGGATTGAGCAGGGAATCGCGGGTATCAAAACTCAAGGTGCCGCCGGCACTAAAAAGCACGTCGGTAGCACTGTAGCGGCCACTGAGCGAAAGCTCTTTTTGCGGTGTGCCCGAAAAATTGGTCAGCCCGACTTGCTCAGCGGTGAGTGAGAGCTGGCCGCGCCAGGGCGAATAGATATCCCCCAAGGGGCGGCCGAGATTGAGGCTGACCCCGGTGCGGGTCTGCAAGAGGCCGTTGCTGAGATCGACCCCCAGGGCCGGGCTTTCGATGCCAAAGAACAAAGGCGTACGTTCGCTGAATAAACTGGCTCCGAGGCCTGTACGGCTCTCCAAGAGCCAGGGTTCAAAGAAGTCAATCCGGCCTGAAAGGCTACGCTGAGACTGGGCGGGATTGCCCGAAAAAAGGCGGGTCACGTCGAGACCTGCCTGCAATTGGACATTCAAATTGCGGCCTTCGCCCAAGAGATTGGTATCGGTATAATGCACCCCGCCGATCACGCCATCGCGGTTATTCAGGCCAAAATTAAAGCCGACATCGCCGGTTTTCTTTTCTTTGACCTGCAGCACCAAGCGGGTTTGGTGGGGGTCCAAATAGCCCTCTTCGGGCATTAAATTGACCTCTTCAAAATAATTCAGGCGGCGCAGGCGCATCAGATCCATTTCAAAATCTTGGCGTTTAAAGATTTGGCCCGCTTTGAGCGAGACCTCACGCAGAATGACCTTCTCTTGGGTGCGTTCATTGCCACTCACACGCAGGTTTTCAATCCGGCCCGGATGTAATTTGAGATGCAGTTTGCCCTCACTGTCGAGCAAGTCTTGCTCCTGCAGCACCAGCTCCAGATGGGCCAGACTATAACCCGCCGAACGCAGGGGACTTTCAATTTGCTCTTTGGCCTTTTGCAATTCAGCCAAATTCAAGACCTGGCCGCTTAAGGTCTGAAAGGGTTTGAGCAAAACATCTTCAGGCAGCAAATCCGATTCGGCATCCACAACCACCCCTTGCAAAGTGGGGTTGTCTTTGACGTAAATGAGCAGCTCGTATTTGCCCCCACCTTGGGCCACCAAACGCGGGGTCACGTCGGCAAACCAGCCCAGAGCAATCACCCGCTGCCGGTCTTTTTCGAGGGCCTCGGGCGTGGTCTCGTCGCCAGGTTGGGTAAAAAGAGAAAGCCGAATGGCATCTTCGAAGCGGCTGCCAATCACGGTGATTTTTGAAATTTTGATCAGGGCGGGCACCAACGGGTTGCGGTTTTCGAGTTGGTAGGTCTCTGTTTGTGCGCTATTTTGGGCCTGAGCTGGCTGAGCAAAAGCCGGGGAAAGCAATAAGGCAGAACCAAGGCATGGCATAAGTAAAGGGGTAAACAAAGGGGCAAACAATCGAGACATGGAATTCCTTTCTAAAATGGAGCATGGGTGTGTGTGGCGCGAACGTCTCCCAGAAAAGACACAGGTCTTGGGGGAAGTGTTCAGGGTTTTAAAAATATTTTCAAAACAGGCCGGAACCTTTTTGTTACATAAACGTCATCTGAATATTCCCGTTTTGTTTTTCCAATTGAATCCCTTTTTTATTTTCTAAATTGAGCAGGAGAACCCTTCTATGCTGGCACATCCCCCTTTTTTGACTTTTTTTGGTTCCCGTAAACGCCTTTTGGTACTCTCTCTCTGTGCCCTGAGCTTGAGTACAGTGAGTTGCCAAGGCACCGGATCGTCTCCAGGCGCCACTACTGGCAGCTTGCTGCAGCCCGGCATTCCGTTTATGGGCGTCAACCGCAGTGGCGGCGGCAATTTGCGCGTCGCCGCCTTGGTGGCTCCTGAGTTGGTGCCCGCCCTCTGTGCCCCGCAAGAGGTGCGTCCGGCCAGCAGCAATGCCGAGATCGACCGAGAGTACCGGGGCTACCTCGAAAAGGCCCTCACTCTGCGCCAACAACAACTCGACCTGACCCGGCGCTACCAGCAAGACACCAGCCGTGAATTGAGTGATCAGCGCAAAGATACGCCGAGCACGGCACCTTCGTTTGCGGCCCCTGTATCAAATCCCACGCCAGTACCTGCAGCAAGCCCCACGCCAATGCCTGCGTATACAAGCTTGCCCTTCGCCTCTGATAATAAATATCCACTCCCAGCCGCAACCTCAGATATTTCTGTAATTGAAAGAAGCAACATGAATGGCAAAGTCTTTGACGGCAGCCAAAAACCTGTCGATGGCGCCCGTGTCGTGGCCCGTTCTCTGAATGGCTCAGTGCCATATGAAGCCGAAACCGTCACCGCTGGCGGCACCTACGCCTTTAACAATTTGCCCTCGGGGGTACAAATCGAAATTGTGGTCGAAAAACCCGGCCTGGGCACGCGCAAACGGGTGGAGGTGATCAAATCCAATAAACAGGGTGACCCCAATGCCAATCGCTATGATTTTGGCTCCGATGGCAGCAACCATGCTTTTTCAGCGGGCTATAATGGCATTTCCGATCAACCCGAAGTCACTTCTGCTGCTTGGTTGCGTAGCAGCTCTACCGAAGCCCCTCAAGGTTTAGAATTGCGCTTCAGTGAGTCCATGGATCGGGCCTCGGTTGAAAAAAATCTGGCCTTACATCTGCGGAATAACGGCGCATTGGCAGCACAGGTGGTCAGTCCCAATCAGCTCAAATTTGTCTGGTCGCCCGATGAAAGGGTGGTTCAGATTCAATTGCCTGCGGGGCTGAGTTTGGAGAGTGATCTGAGTCAATATGCCTGGGGCCTGCAAGCGGGAGATGGCAAAATTCTGGATAAAACCGGCGTGGCGCGCAGCGAAAAATACTTCAAACTCACCGATGGCGATTACGAAGCGATTCTCTATCCCAACCGGCTCGGCAGTGTTCCTCCCACAGCCCAACCCAGTAGCTTGCCCAGCATTGCGCCTGTCCCGAGTGGGGTTCCAAACCCAACTGCAACACCGTATATACAGCCCACCCCCTTGCCAACGCCCGAACCAACCCCCACACCACTGCCGACCCCGACGCCCACCCCTTTGCCAGAGCCCAGCCAATTGCGCGACTTTTTCTATTTTTCTTACGACGACTCCGCCAGCACGGCGGCTGTTGAATTGGTCAAAGAAAAACTCAACGGGGGCCAAATGCCCGAAGCCAGCTTGGCCCGCCCCTGGGAGTTTTTAAATCGCATCCATTTCCCCTATACGAACCAGGAAGAAACCGGCCTGTTTAAGGTCAGCATGGGGATGGACCGGATTGCCGATCCCGAAAACCCCTTTCTCGACAGCTACGATCTGGGTGTGCATGTGACCGCCCCCGCTCTCTGTCGCCAGGCCCGCCCGCCGATGGTGCTGACTTTGGTGATCGATATCTCGGGTTCAATGGATGAATTTGCCAATAGCATTTTTGAGTGGACTGCAACCGGAACAAAAAAAATAGACCTGCTTCGGACAGGTTTATACCGCTTAAAACAAGAGCTGGTGCCCGGTGATGTGGTGAATCTGGTGACCTTTTCAGATACCGCTTCAACCCAAGCAGAAAATCTACAAATGCCAGAAGCCAATCCCACCCTGAATACCCAGATCGAGGGCCTGCGCCCTTCAGGCGGGACCAACCTCAATGCCGGTCTGCAAGAGGGCTACCGGATCGCACGCAAATACTACCAACCCGACAAGACCAACCGGGTGATTATGTTAACCGATGCCCAAGCCAATCAGGGTGAGATTGATCCGTTGATAGTCGGACGGCAGACCCAGATCAACGACAAAGCCGGTATTTATTTCTCGGGCCTGGGCTTTGGCGCTAATTTTAATGAGGGTTTTCTCAACCAATTGACCGAAGCAGGTAAAGGGGCCTATTATTCGATTGTGAACAAAGAAGACGCTACACGGGCCTTTGGCGAGCGCTTTCTGGCCTTAACCCACGCCGCAGCCCGCAATCTGCGCTTTAAACTCGACTACCCGGCCTGGCTCAAACACGGCGAAAGCGCCGCAGAAGAGGTCTCGATGGTGGCCGAGGGTGTGCAACCCACCCATTTCTCGTTTAATACCTCGCAGTTCTTTTTGGAGCGTTTTCGGGCCAATAAAAACCCCAACAAAGCCAGCGATACCCTGCGTTTGGAGATCAGCTATACCCTGCCCAGCACGGGCGAAAAGCGCACAGAGGTCTACGAAAAACCGCTTTCAGAACTGCTCGGCAAAGAGCAGGCCAGTATCCAGAATGCACGCCTGATCACGTCTTTGACAGGCTTGATTCAAGGCAATCTGAGCCCCGAGCGGGTGCGCAAAGAAATGGGCATTGAAAAGGGTAATGGCACAAATTAAGGCGCGGCTACCAATTCAAAAGCCAAAGCACATTTGAGCTTGGAGACCCGCACTTGGCGCGGCAGGTTCAGGGATTTGCCTGTATCTGCCGCTGCCAATTGGCAAACGGCTTCGACATGGCGGCTGGTAAAGACCTTCCACTCTCCCAAGAGCTGGGTCAGGGCCATTTTGATCAAGCGGCGCTTTAAGGCCTGAGAATAGCCCTGAAAAAGCATTAAATCCAGCAAGACAATTTTTGCCTCTTGTTTGAGGCAAGCACTTGCCGCCTCAGCTGTGAGTTCTGCCAGCCAGGCCTGCTCGTCTTGCCAGAGCAGGGCGTGTTCAGCCCAATGTTGATCCAAGCGGGCATTCTCTTGGCGCAGCAAAGGTAAAATCTGCTGGCGCAGGCGGTTGCGAAAAAAATCCAATTCAGCATTGCTGGAATCTTCGCGCCAAGTGAGTTGATGAAAAGCCGCATAAGCTTCTAAACTCGGGCGGGTTTGGCTGAGCAGCGGGCGAATCACGTGAATGCCTTCACGGGTGTGAGAGGGAGCCATGCCCCCCAAACCCGCCAGAGAACCCCGTACGAGCCGCATCAGCATCCCTTCGGCCTGATCCGTGGCAGTATGGGCTGTCGCCAAGCGATCAAAACCCTGCTCGGCCGCCAAATTCAAAAGCCAGTGATAGCGAAGCTCGCGGGCCACGGCTTCCAAAGAGCTTTGCGGGCTCTGGGCATGGTGCTCAGCCACAGCAATCCGGGCCTGCCAAAAGGGAATCTGAGCGGTCTGACAAAATGCAGCCAGCCAAGCCGCATCAGCACCTGAATCAGGTCTCAGCCCATGGTCGAGATGGGCCACCCCCCAATCCAAGCCATATTTTTGCCTGCCAAAGCGCTTAAAAAAATCCAACAGCAGCATCGAGTCAAGACCGCCCGAAACCGCCAAAAGCACCCGGCTGCCAGCAGGAAAAAGCTGCTGCTGCTGAATAAACAGAAACAGCTCAGAACAAAAGCGCCGATCCGAAAAAGGCATTTTCAGATCGGCGCTGCTCATCGTTGCA
>JBIKWL010000287.1:0-3613 GCA_044356335.1 Candidatus Sericytochromatia bacterium | reverse complement strand
ATTGAGCAGCGTGTTGCCTATCAGCAGCAGACCTTTGAAGTTTATAGCGATTTGGCCCACACCCACCTGCAAGCGAGAGGTTTTCAGCAGGTGAAGGTCTTGCCGCTTTGGAGACCAACAGACTTGGCTTTGCAACCAAAACAGCAAATGAAGTCGAACTCTTTACAGGACATACATCTGCTTTGTCTCTACCACCCACAAGGGCTCTATGGTCACCCTGAAACCATTGCCGCTTTTTTACAGGTGTTTGCGCATGACAGTACCGCGCAGCTGAGTCTCTATGTGCCAGCTGAAAATGAAAATATGGACCAAATTGAGCAGGAATTGCTGGCACAAATAGAAGATTTGGGCCACGATCCCGAACAGATCCCCGAATTGGCTGTGGTAGGGGGAGGTCTCGCAGAGAACGAAGAACAAGCCCTGTTTGCCTCCGCCAGCCTGATTGTCTTCCCCCTCAGAAGGCTTTGGGGACAAGAGGCACTTTTGGCAAAAATAGTCGCCTCGGGAGCGCCTGTTTTGACCCAGGGTTTTATGGCCGACTGGCCGGTTCCAAGCCGGGGGATTCAGGTCTTAACTCCCTTTGAGCAATTGATCCAAAGCGCGCCGGAGGCCCTGATCACACTCGAAGCAGCGCAATTGGTAGCCATTTTTCAGACTTTGCCAAGCCAAAGTTAAAAGCCCCCGTGAAAGCTCCTGATGCTCAAACGGGGATCATCAGCTTTGTTTGGCTCTGGGAGTGCGCCGCCCCGCCACAACATCTTCCATAAATTCCGAAAATTCGGAGACGATCGCCCGGTCTTCAAATAAAATGCTCTGGGCCAAGGTGCCTTCGACAATGCTGGCCCGCAATTCGGGATTCATGGCGTAGCGATTGGCCTTTTGAATATAGTCTTCGGGATCTGTGGCAATCGTGTCAGTGAGCCCCATCTTATTGTAAAGGGCAGAGGTGATTCGTCCCACCATGCGGTCGGTTGGCAGAGTAATGATCGGAATACCGTAAGCCATGGCTTGGTAGGTGGTGGTGCCCCCGCCATAATAAAGCGGATCAAGCACCACATCACTGACGCGCAAAAGACCCAAAAAGTCGGGCACAGGCATTTCGGGCAAGACCCAAATCCGATCCATGACATCGGGAATGGTTGTTTGAAAGCGTTTAAGCAAAATATCACAGAGCTGTCCCTGCTGTTTGGTTGCCAGCAGAGCGAGATGGCCCTCGGGATCGCGGCGCAAGATTTCAGCCACTATTGGATCAAAATCCGGGTGGAATTTGAGCAAGGTTTGCGGACAGCTATACAGGCGCTTGACCCCATCCAGGCCATAATCCGAACGGGAAACAGGGTCCTCGGGAAAGGGGTAAAGGGGCAAATGTGAGGGCAGGGTTTTAAATTTGACCAGGGTTTCTGAATAATCACTTTCAGCACCCGGGCGCTCCATTAACTCGCTTGAGAAAAAATAGTCCATTTCAGGCATGCCGGTGGTGCCGGGATTCATCCAAGACGTGCCCTGGGCGCGGGCCAAGCGCAAAGCGGAAAGGGAGTATTGAAACGAGTCCCAACTGGGTTCGGTAAACATCAACAAATCCAATTCTTCGGCCCGAATCTGTTTCGCAGCTTCGGCGTAGTCCCGTGAGATCACCCGATAATTGGCATTGGGATGGTTAAAACAATAGCGGTTCTGGGGGTTAAAAATCTGGCTGACTTTGGGCGAATTACAAAAGACCGTGATCCGAAATCGGGAAGGGTCCAATTCATTGAAGAGCGCCCCCGCATAGGCAAAGGCCATATTTAGGCTTTTGGGAGCACAGAGCAAACCGAGGTGAATCAAATGACCGGCTTGGCTGCGCGGCTGCCAAGCGGGCAGATTGACAGGCGGCAAAAACTGAGGCAATAACTCGGCAAATTCACGGCGCAAAGGCAAAGGATTGTAGTGATGGTAGGCAATATGTACAATATTCAATTGCAACATGCTGAAATAATAGTGATTTTGGTTGTTGGGGCTCAAGGGCTTTTTTAAGAGGGCAAACCGGAAATCGAAAAGAACTTTTTTGAGTTTTTTCTCAAAGCTTTCAATTTCTTCGCGGCTTTGCATTATCAGCGGATAAGCCAAATCCCGTTTGAGCTTCCAAATTTGCAAATGTCCGGGATGCTCCAGGGCCTGATCATAACATTTGAGGGCGGCAGCAAACTCTCCATTTTTTTCGAGCAAATACCCCATAAAAAAAGAAATCAGCGGCAACGCGATCGGGTTGATTTTGCCCAAGGCCATAAAACACTCAAGCGCTCCATCCAAATCCCCTCTGCTTTGCAAGGTCTCCGCCAAGAGGAAATAGGTGGTCGCATCCGCAGGCATGAATTCCAAGGATTGCAAATAAAATGGCAGGGCCATCTCGTCTTGTTCTAAAAGTGTCAGCATCCGGGCAAAACGCAGATAGGCATCACCACTTGCACTTTTGGGAATCCGCAACAAATACTCACCATAAGCCATCAAGGCCTTGTAGAAGTCATTGCTATGCTCGTAAATCTGGCCCAGTCGCAGATAGGGTGGGGCATAGCGGCGATTGTGAACAATGGCCCGGCGGTGAAAGCGGGAAGCGAGATCTGGAAAGCCTTTTTTTTCTGCGACCAAACCCAATTGGTAAGCGGCTTCATACGCCTTGGGGTCGAGCCGCAAAATCCGCCGGTAAAGGCGTTCAGCAGCATCAAACTGGCCCATTCGTTTCAAATTTTCAGCTTGGCGCAGGTGTCTGCGCGCCATTTTCTCAAATCCGAAATTGGCCATAGGGATCCCTGCGGGAATGGGCTTTGCTATCAGCCGACAATTGCAATAAAAGCGCTTTTGCTTGGCTGTATAAATCGGGGTCTTGCTCGTGTTTAAGCAATTCCACCAGCACAGCGATCTTGTCAGTTGAACTGCTCTCAGCCAATTTTTCCAAAGCACACATCCGCAAGCTTTTGTCAGGGCTAACAAGTTCTTGGGGAAAGTTGTTGGGCCATTCTTTTGGCTCTACGGCTGATCTTTTGGGGGGCAAATGCGAAAAATCTGGTTCAAACATGGGGTCCATCTGTGCTTTCGATTACGCTGATTGTACCATGTGCGAGCGAGAGAAAGTATTCGACTTCGAGCAAACTATCAGGACGGTGGCTCACCCACAGACAGGTCAAATCCGGCCAGGTTTGTTTAAGCGCGCTCAGCAATTGGGCCTCTGTCAGCGGGTCCAATTCAGAGGTGGCTTCGTCCAGGAGCAAGAGCTGAGGACGGGCCAACAAGGCCCTTGCAAGCGCGATGCGCTGCCGTTCCCCACCAGAAAAGAGGCTGCCCTGATTGCCCATCGGACTGGCCAACCCCAAAGGCAAATGGCTGAGAAAACGATTGATTTGACAGATTTCCAGCACTTGGGCCAACTCCTCGGCAGCAATGTCTTTGCCCAAACAGAGATTTTCAGCCAAACTTAAATTGAGGAAGGCCGATTTTTGGGGCACCAATACCGTCTTTTGAAGATCCGCCCGCATCCATCGCAGGCCTGTTTGCAGTGGCAGAACATCAGCCAAAAGATGCAAAAGGCTGGATTTGCCACACCCCGAAGGCCCAAGCAAAGCGGTCCATTTTCTCGCTG
>JBIKWL010000150.1:0-12560 GCA_044356335.1 Candidatus Sericytochromatia bacterium | reverse complement strand
GGACTCAGAACGGCGCATCAGGTTTTGTTTGACCTTGCTCTCGTGGCCGGAATAGGTATGAACCACGTACCAGCGTTTGCCCTGGGTTTCTGTCGTATTAAGATTCATCATATGCGGGGAGCCTCTTTTGCCTATTTTTGAAAGATAAAACCGAGTAAAAAGGAGGAAATAAAGTCATAAAAATTCACCAAGGCGACTATAAAAACAACGGTAAGTAATACAATCACCGACTCGTTCAGCGCCTGTCTGCGGGTGGGCCATTGAATTTTTTTAAATTCGCCCCAGGAGTCTTTGCAAAACTGAACAAAAACCTGAATTTGATTCGGGGTTTGTTCTTTGGGTTTTTTCTCCTTGGATTTGGCCTTGCTCGTTTTTTCTGAATCCGAGGTTTCTTTTTTGGTTGCTTTGGACATTCGAGCTATACGTTTCCTTTATGAACTGCCGCACCCTGAAGGTTTTGCGACACATAATTTGGTCAGCGTTCAGGTGCGCTCACATTGACCCCTTTAAGGCCACCAATCTAAAGAACAATCTCAAAACTTTTAAAAAAAATCAAAGAGTGTTGGGAGAGGGGGTGAGGGGGGATGCATGTATAATAACATACTTTGTTTAAACAGAAGGAAAATGAAGCACGCCCTGAGGGACTCGAACCCCCGACATGCGGTTTTGGAGACCGCCGTTCTACCAACTGAACTAAGGACGCAGATAAATACAGATATTTTTAAGATACCATACTGCGACAGGGCTATCAATGAGAAAGCGATTTGCCAAGCTGAGATAGGTAGCATAGAATACACCCAATCACAGAAACCAGTTATCAAATCATGGGTTCAAGCAAGAAAGGAGGGGCGCTTTGCAGAAAGAAATAAAAGCCATTCAGCGAGAGTTAACTCTGTTGAGGCAACGGCAAAACCAGCTGGAATTGCGTTTAAACCGGCTTGAGCTGAATGTACACATGAAGCCTCCCTCAGCTGAATCCCAGGACCCGCCAAGCCCCGAGACCTCCGTTTTTGAAGAAGCCGCCTCCGTTTCAGCCTCTCCTTGGGAGAGGCCCCTGCACTCTGGTAACAATGCCGAAAAAGCCAAATGGGAGTTAAAAAACTACGAAGACTGGATTGGCTTAAAAGGTTTCAGTCTATTGGGTATTTTTGCGCTGATCATGGGGCTGGGACTGTTTGTCCGCTATGCTTATACCGAAGGCTGGCTCGGCCCCTGGTCTGTTTTATTCAGTGGTTTTGCAGCCAGTATCGCCCTGCTGGGCTTGGGTGAATGGATGGGACGCAAAGAGCGCTATCGCAGCTGGTCACATGCCCTGATGGGCGGGGGCATTGCCCTGCTCTATTTTCTGATATACGGGGCCTACCATTTCAGCTACTTCCGCAAAGTCACACACCTCTCAGAACTGACCGACTGCCTTTTGCTGATGGGGGTCGTCGGGCTGGCAATCTATCTGGCTCTGAAACGCAAATCCCAGAGTTTGGCCAGTCGGGCCTTTGTACTCGGTTTCTTAACCTCACTCCTCAGCCAGCAATTTGATACCATCACCCTCTTTTACAATCTCTTTCTCAGCCTGGGTTTGGCTCTGGTCGCCGGGCGCTGCGGCTGGGGGTATCTGGGCCTGGTCGGGGCAATTGGCACCTGGGTTTTGCATCTCTTTTGGTACAATGCCAACCCCGAAATGGTTTTGCTGGGGTTTGGCACCCTCTTGATTTTCAGCACGGTCTACTCGGTCTTGGGAGAACAGCTCGAAACCGCTCCCGACACACCACTTTGGGCCAGTGGCACCCCTATTTTGGCCTTTTCGCTGCTGGGTTTTTCGGGCCTGAGTCTGTACATGGAACTCAAACTCGCAGCGGTTTGGGTGGTGCTCGGCAGCGTATTGTGGTTGGGCATCCAACTGTTTTTGGTCTACCGGCGCTTGCAGCGTCACCCTGGCCCCTTGGCCTCCCCCCTCGAAAAAATCTATGTTTGGCCCTGGGGCATTGCCATGGGTTTGATCGAATGGAGTTTATTTGATCAGCAGCAACCCCTGCTTTCTGCACTGCTCATGGTGGTTCTGGCACTGGTAGCCTGGGGTTGGTCCCATTATCTCAGTGCACGCGCCCCTGAATTGGCAGACGCCCTTTGGTTCTGGATCCTGACCGCAGCCGCGCGGGCCATCGACCAAAGTCTGACCTCCCCCTATCAGGGCTTGTTTTTTGCAGCCCTGGCCACGGCCACCTGGTTCAAGCTAAGTTCTGGAACCGTATTGAGGAGTTCGGCCCTCTTGCTGAATCTGAGCACCTTGTTGCTCCTGATCGGCTACGATTTTCAATTGTATGCCGAGGGGTTTCAGCTTTCAGCGGTACTCATTCATGGCCTTTTATTGGCGCTTTTCCAGCTGCAATTCTGGCTGGCGATCCAGCGCGACAATCTCCAAATCCAAATCGGACAGGGGATCATCGCCAGTTTGGGACTGATGAGCTGGATCTTTTATGGGATTCCCGAAGGCTGGATCTCCGCTGTTTGGATTCTTTTGGGCTGTGCCATTTTGATCACGGGTTTTCTTTTGCAAACACGCATGCTTCGTTATCAGGGGATTGGCATCCTGGCCTTGAGCAGCATTCGCGTGTTTTTGTATGATATTCAGCAATTGAGTTTGGGCTTTAAAATCCTCTCTTTGGTCGGTCTGGGTGTCTGCCTCCTGGCCATGGCTTTGGTCTATACCCGCTTTCACACACACCCGGAACACGCCGAACCACTCCAAGCTGAAACGCCAGCAGACCCCCCTCCCGCTGAAGCCTGATGGCCCCAGCAGGGCTCATAACTGATGCAGATGTCACACACAGGGCCGAGACTTTCAGGTACAATAATTCGTAAAATGCTCAGAAAAAAAGGTCGCAATGTCCGAAAATCCAAACACGTCTATCTTGCGCAAAGGCCTCGGTCTGATCGGGGGAGGCTCGGCCCTGTTCAGTCTGATGTTTGTGGCGATGGCCATCGCCAATCTCCTCGGCATGCAGGCCTACGAATCTAAAAGTGCGGGGGTCGATTTTGCCCTGCTGATCTTGTTTTCAGGTACTGGCCTGGCCTCGTTTTTTTTGGCCCGCTGGGGCTTTGGCAAAACTGCTCCACCCGGTCAGCAATTGCACAAAGACGAACAAATCCGCCTGATTCTGAGTTTGGCCAAACGCCAAGCCGGGCAACTGAGTCTGCTCGAAGTGGCAGCAGAAACCCAGCTCAGTCTGGAGCAGAGCAAAGTCTTGCTTGAAGAGCTGGTCACATCCCAATTGGCCCAAATGGATATCCGCCCCGATGGGGTGATGCTCTATGTCTTTCCCGAATTTCGCCCCGAGACACCCCCGAGCTACCAATTGCCAGGAGAATAGGCCATGTCCAATCCCGAAGAGGTCTTTACGATCGACGATTTTCTCAATATTTTGCGCCAGCGCCGCCTGAGCAAACACACGCTCACAGCGTATGAGTCGGATTTGCGTTTGGTCGAAGCCTTTTTAGAAAAGCCCCTGATCGCCGTGCGCGAGCGCGAGTTATTTCAGTATATGGCGACCTTGGAGAGCCTCAAGGCCACCACTGTACGTCGCCGCCTAATCGCGATCAAACGTTTTTACGATTACGCCGAGCGTCGGGGATTTGTCAAAGACGATCCGGCCGGGAATCTCTCGGCACCCAGTTTGCCACGCCGCCTGCCCAAATACCTCTCCGAAAAAGATGTCAAAAACCTGCTCGATACATTGAGCTATGAAGATCCCGAAGCGATCCGCAATATGACCATGATCAAGACTCTCTTTTACACAGGCATGCGCATTGGTGAAATGCAAATGCTCGATCTCGAACATATTCTCTGGGACACCCGGCAATTGCGCGTGGTGGGCAAAGGCGACAAAGAGCGCCTGATTCCGATCAGCCAAAAACTGATCTATACCCTCGAAGAATGGGTCAGCCTGAGGTCTTCATTGCCCTATCTCAAATCCGAAGCGCTGTTTGTCAGCATGGGTAAAAACCACAAAGGCACGCGGATTTCCTATGGCGCCTTTAGACAAATCGTCAAAGGTTTGCTCAAAGAGGCCGGGCTTGAGAATTACAGCCCTCATAAACTGCGCCATACCTTTGCCACCCAATTGCTCGACAAAGGTGCGCCGCTGGAGCAAATTTCCAAGCTGCTTGGCCACTCCCGCCTCGACACGACCTTGATCTACGCCCAAACCGAGCCCGGCAAACTGCGTTCGGCAGTGGAGTTACTCGGTTGACGCAGGCCAAACGGCGGGTTATCTTGAACAGACATCTGTAACGCATCAACAAAGATGCATCGCCAAGGAGTTTGCCATGAAAACGCGCCTTTATTCCTTCTCTCTGACCGCCCTGCTCAGTGCCTATTTGCTGGCTGGCGGCGGAGCCAGTTGCAGCCCCAAACAAGAATCACACTCGGAGAAACCCATGTCTGAAACCCAAAACGCCACCCCCAATTCCACACCCAATGCCACCCAAATGAAAATCGAAGAAATCAAAGCCGGAACGGGTGCCACCCCTGCCAAAGGCGATACCGTGATCGTCCATTACACAGGCTGGCTGACCAATGGCGATAAATTTGATTCCTCCAAAGACCGCAATCAGCCCTTTTCCTTTACCTTGGGTGTCGGCCAAGTCATCAAAGGCTGGGACGAAGGCTTTGCAGGCATGAAAGAAGGCGGTCAACGCAAATTGACGATTCCCCCCGAAATGGGTTATGGTCAGCGCAATGTCGGCCCGATCCCAGCCAATTCCACCCTGATTTTTGAAGTGGAACTGATCCGGGTTGAAAAAGCCAAATAGCAGCCGTTCAACCGGCGTGCAATTGTTCTGAGCAGTATTGTATAATGGCTTGTGCCTGTCTTCATCAGGCCAAGCCCAGAGTCCAGAAATCTGAATGAGGTAAAGCACATGCCGAAATGGGAATACAAGGTGACACAGGCTCAGTTTATGCTGACGCCACCTTTTGACACAAAAAAACCAAAGAACGCTGAAGCCCTGGAAGTTTTTGAGAAATTGGGCAAAAATGGCTGGGAGTTGGTACAGGCCCAACCCAACCAAACTGGTTTAACCACCTGTTTCTGGAAAAGAGAGATCAAAGGTCCTGTGGATGAATGGACGACCTGATCTGCGTTTAAAACAGCTCCTTTTGCTAACACTCCTGCTCGGGGGCTGTGATCCAGAAGCGGAGAGTCCGCTGACGGCCCAGGCCGTGGCCTCTGCTGCGGCAGAAGTGATTCCCCCCTCAATCGATATCTCCGGCTGTTGGCGCGAGGTAGATCCACGCAACTCGGTTCAACCCTTGGGCGCCACCTTCAATTTTATCAAAATTGCGCCCAATGCCTTTGTCTTTGAACTCAATCCCAGCCGAACCAAATTGGTGGTGAAACCGGATCTGAGTTTTAGAGAGCTCAATCTGGACGAAAGCAAACCCTTTTTTCCCAGAGGCACCGAGTTCTCTGCGGGCAGTGTCAGCCAGGACAATGCCCAGATCAACCGGACATTTACAGGCGAAGGTGTGCCACATATCTATCGCCGCTGCGAAAAAGTGCCCAATATCCCCATCAATTCAGGGCTCTCCAACCCACTCATCAGTTCAACCCCGATCCCAACCCCACTCCCAGTGATCACACCTTTGGTGCCTGGTGGCCCTCGCCCGGTGGCCTCTGCCACTCCCCGTCCCGTTCTGACCCCAATCAGCTCACAACCAGGCGTTCCTTCCTCTCCTGTGGCCAATCCAGCCAGCCCCGCCCCAAATACAACACCAAATACGACATCTGGTGCCCCCACATTCCCCTTTGCAGGCCCACTGCTGCCGCCACCCACGCCCACCCCAACACCGATTCCGCCCCAAAAGGAACCCCCTGAGTCGGCCCTTTCGTTATGATCGCTGAGAGATAGATGCAAAAATGACAAATCTGCGAAATAACCGTACGCTCAGTTTAAGCGGTGTTTGTTTGCTTTTGGGACTGAGCTTGAATTTGAGCCTGGGTCTGGCCAGCGGTTTCAGTGCCCAGGCGGCGCCCCCCGCCGTTGAACTTGGGGCCCGCGCCAAAGCGAAACTCCAGAGCGGCGAATACCCGCTTTTAGAAAATGTCGGCAGTATCTTAGAAAAAGTGGCCAAACTGCGTCAATTGCCGATCAAAGAGAGTGTCAAAGTCGATACCCTCAGCCGCGAAGAATTGCTGGCCTTTTTGCGCAAGGAGTTTGAAGCCGAGTTGGACCCCGCCGATACCCAGGGAGAGCAGGCCCTTTATACCCGCTGGGGCCTCTTTGCCACAGATTTTGACTATGCCGAATTTATGCTCGGGCTGTATACCGAACAAATTGGGGGCTTTTACGATCCCAAAACCCGCAAACTCTATTTGCTCGAAGGCATGTCGCTGAGCAAATTGGATCAAGAGGTGCTGGTAGCACATGAATTGACCCATGCCCTGCAAGATCAATCCTTTGGCTTAAAAAACTACCTCGAATCACCGCAAAAACAAGAACCCAACGGTGACCGGCAATTGGCCCTGATGTCGATGATCGAGGGCGATGCCTCTTTAACTTCAGCAGAATACGTTCAGGGGCTGATGCAGAGCAATTTCAGCCTGATGGAGATGTTGGGCAGTCTGGCCAACGCCGTGCGCATGAATTTTGCCTTTGAAAAACTGCGCCAAGCCCCGCGGGTGATTCGCGAATCGTTGGTCTTCCCTTATGATCAGGGCTTGCGCTTTGTTCAGACCTTCCGCAAAGAGGGCTGGAGCTGGGAAGAGATCAATACCCTGTATAAAAACCCGCCCCGCTCCAGCGAACAGATTTTGCAACCTGCCAAATACCTCGATGGCGAAAACCCCAGCGCCCTGCACTTTAAAAAACAGCTCAAATGGCCCGATCAACTGCCACTCCTGACCCGTGGCGTCATGGGCGAGTGGGGCTGGCGACATTACTTTCTCCAACATCTCGAAGCAGGCCCCGCTCGCAGTGCAGCCCGTGGCTGGGCAGGTGATCATTACCAAGTCTACCAAAAAGCGCCCAGTGGCAAGGGCGAAAAAGCCCCCCTGGCCCGGCTCGTGTTTAATACCCTCTGGGACAGTCCCGAAGAGGCCCAAGAATTCACGAGCGCTTATGCTCAGACCTTGGCAAAGCGTTATCCCACGCTCAAATTGCCCAGCCAATTTCAGGCTTTAAAATTAGTCGTACTCGCTCCCAACGACCACCTGCTGATTTACCAAAAGGGCTCACGCAGTCTGATTGCCGAAGGTCTGCCAGATCTGTCGCCGACAGCCCTCAAAGCCCTGGAAAAGACTGCCTTTGAGTGAATGCGCAGAGAGACTTACCCGCTGGATTTTTTCACCCGTCAGGGTCTGATTTTTGCCCAGCCCGACTTTTTGAGTGGCGCTGAAATCCAGGCCCTGCATGGGCAATTGGCCGATAAAAAAACTGAAATGGCACCGATTGTCAGCCCCGTTGTCAGCGCTTTCGACCAAGCGGAAAACAGACAAAGCGACCGCAAAACCGCCCAGATAGACGTCTCAGACGCGCTGCGCCATTTGGTCTCAGATCGGCTTATTGCCCTCAGAGACTCATTTGAGGCCTTTTTTCAGTTGAAATTAAGCGGGCTTGAACCCCCCAGTTTTCTCAAGTATTTGCCTGGCTATTATTTTAAACCGCACAGAGACTGGCTACCCGAATTTAAGCACATACAGGGCATGAGCCACCTGCCACCACGCCAAGTCAGCACAATTTTATTGCTCTCTCGCCAAGCAGAACACCCAAGCAAAGCAGATGAATACAGTGGCGGCGAATTGGTGTTTTATTTGCCCTCTGAGGCCCTGGGGCACACATTAATCGGCATGCCCCTGGATCCCCCCTCGGGAACCTTAATGGCCTTCCGCTCGGATTTAACCCACGAGGTCAGAGCCGTCATTGCAGGGGAGCGAATTTCTGTCGTCTCCTGGCTCTTTTGACTCTTTACAAAGTCTTTACACTTTTCTGAAACTATCCACACAGGCAATCGGCATACTGAAACGTAAGCAAACACAAACAGTGAGGAAAACCCAAATGAAATTGATTCAATCCCTATTCGCTCTTGCATCTGCAACACTTCTGGTGGTGGGCTGCGCCGCCCAGAGCCAAGGCCCCAGCACCCAGGTGAATTCCCGCTTCAATTCTGGAGAGAATGCCGATTTTGATTTACTCGGACTCGATAACCCCGCTTTTGCCGAAGAACAAGGCACTGGTTTTGGGATGCAGCACGGCAGAGGGATGCGTGGTCAGCACATGGCCGGATTTTTGAAAAAGCTCAATCTCAGCGATGCGCAAAAATCCCAGCTTCAAGCCATGCGCAAAGAGGCCCGCTCTGAGTTTCAGAATCACAAAGAGACCCGTGGGCAGTTCAAGCAGATTTTAAAAAATGCCTTTTTGAGTGACAAATTTGAAACAGCGGCCGTCAAAAGCCAAATCACCCCGCTGATTGCCGCACAGAAAGCCGCGCGCAGTCAAAAAATGGCCGAAAAAATGGTGCAGGTCTACAGCATTTTGACCCCCGAACAGCGCCAAGAAGTGTACAGCCAGCTCGATCAGGTCGAGAAAAAAATCGCGGGTTTTAGCAAAATGCCTTTTGCAGATAAACTCATGCAAATGCATGGCCATGGAGGTGGCAAAGGTCAAGGCAAACGCCTGGAAAAAATGGCGACCGAACTGGGTCTGAGTGAGGCTCAAAAAACCCAGCTCAAAGACCTGTTTGAACAGAGCCAACCCCAACGCATAGCCCAGTTTAAAGAGCTGAGCGGGGTCAAGAATCAGCTGGTGAGCCTCTTTCAAGCCGGAACACCCAGTGTCGAAGAGGTCAAGACGGTGCTCAACACGGGCCTGAAAGGCATGGAAACCCACATGGATCAACGCCTGCAAATGATGGCCGAGGTTCATGCCCTTCTCAGCCCCCAGCAGCGGGAGGCCCTGGTGAATAAGCTCGAAACCCGTGGCAAAGCCATGCAAGATCGCATGGAGCAGCGCATGCAAGATCGCCACCAAAACCGCCACCACAATCGCAGACAAAACCAAGATCCACTCAGCTAATTGAGATCCCCTTCTGATTCTGCTTTCTCCGTTCTGGTCAGGCCCAAGTGAACCGATTCGCTTGGGCCTGTTCCTCATGCGGGGTTTGCGTTTCTTGAGCTGCGTGTTATTATCCAAACACCTTGTCTTTTGGGAGTTAACCCATGTTTTTAGCGTCTCTTTTGCTGAGCTCGGCCCTGCTGGTCGAACCCGCCTCATCGATGATTCCCCCGATCCAACACGACATGCTGGTCTCAACAGATTGGTTAGAGCAACATTTAAAAGATCCCCAGGTCTTGGTTCTGCATGTGGCCAATGATGGCAAACAATTTGTAAAAGGCCACATCCCTGGCGCCCGCTTTTTGAGCTGGAGCCAAGTTGCCACCACGCGCAATGGCATCGAAAACGAATTGCCGCCCCTGGCTGAACTGGTCAAAAGTCTGCGTGAATTGGGCATTACAAATAAGCACCGCTTGGTCCTTTATGACGAAGGGGCTGGCCTGCAAGCGGCACGGGCCTTTGTGGCCTTGGATTATGTCGGTCTGGGCCAACAGACAGCCCTGCTCAATGGCCATTGGAAAATCTGGAACGCAGAGAAACGCCCCGTGGGCAAAGAGATCAACAAAATTCCACCGTCCCAATTCGAGCCCCGGCTCAATCTGGATATGCTGATCCACATGCCCCAGGTGCAAGACGCGCTCTGGCTCAAATCCCAAGTCCCCTCCTCCAAGCTGCGCCTGCTCGACGCGCGGCCCGAAGCGCAATATACCGGAGCAGAACCCGGTGAAGGCATCACCCGCGGGGGCCATATTCCAGGTGCCATCAACCTCTTTTGGATGAACCATGTCGAAAGCGAAGCGCGCCCCCTGCTCAAATCCCCCGAGGCCCTCTATTTGATGTTTAAACAGGCTGGATTTGCCCCTGGCAGCGAGATTATCACCTATTGCCGCACAGGCGGCCAAGCCTCACACAGCTATTTTATGGCGAAATACCTGGGTTACAAAACCCGGCTCTATGACGGCTCTTTCAGCGAATGGAGCCGCGAGCCCAATAATCCTGTCACCAGTGGCAAAGAGTGATTTCCTGATACAATTGGTGCAAACAAGGTACACACAACAAGGAATAGACATCGAATGCAAGCACAGGTTCTGGTCACAGGAGCAGGCGGTTTCATTGGCTCCCATTTAACTGAAGCGCTGGTGCGGGCGGGCCACCGCGTGCGGGCTTTCGTGCATTATAACGCCTTTAATTCTTGGGGCTGGTTAGAGACCCTGGCACCGGAGATCAAAGCCGAATTGGATGTCTTTTGCGGGGATATTCGTGACCCCTTTGGCGTGCAAACAGCCATGATGGGTTGCTCCCAGGTTTTTCACTTGGCGGCCTTGATTGCCATTCCCTATTCTTACCACTCTCCCGCGACCTATGTCGAAACCAATATTTCTGGTACCCTCAACATATTGATGGCGGCCCGCAGCTTGGGCGTTGAGAAAGTGCTGCAGACCTCCACCAGCGAAGTCTATGGCACGGCTCGCTATGTGCCGATTGACGAAGAACACCCCCTGCATGGGCAATCGCCGTATTCAGCCTCCAAAATTGGCGCCGATCAGATGGCCATTTCCTTTCACCGCTCATTTGAACTGCCCGTGGCTGTGATACGGCCCTTTAATACCTATGGCCCACGTCAATCCGCCCGCGCCGTGATTCCCACGATTATCACCCAATTGGCAGGAGGGCAACGCAAGCTCAAATTGGGAGCCTTGCATCCGACACGCGACTTTAATTTTGTCAAAGACACCGTGGCCGGATTTATGGCGGTGGCACAATCTCCAGCTTCGATCGGCGAGGTGATCAATATTGGCAGCGGCTTTGAAATCAGCATCGGTGATACGGCCCGCCTGATTGCTGAGCTTATGGGCATCGAACTCGAAATTGAAGCGGAAGCCTCCCGCTTGCGCCCAGTGGCCTCCGAGGTCGAGCGCTTGCTCGCCGACAATGCCAAAGCCTTAAAATTGCTCAATTGGAAACCCGAATACGGCTCAGAGGAAGGTTTTCGCAAGGGCCTGACCGAGACCCTCGCCTGGTTCAGTTTGGCTGAAAATCTCAAGGGCTACAAACACGGGCTCTACAATCTCTGATTGGGTCTAAAATTCGCAAATGGCCTTTGTTCAAATCTTACTTTTTTTGGCGCTGGGCCTATTTTTAAGACGTTTTGACTGGCTCTCACAGCGCTTATTGCCTGTCTTGATTCAAACCGTTCTCTGGGTCTGTATTCCGGCCCTGGCCCTGCTAAAACTGCCCGGATTGAATTTGACACTCGCCACGCTCTTTCCTGCGCTCTTGGCCTGGCTGATTTTTGCGGGGGCCTTTGTCCTGAGTCAGTCTTGGGTCAAACGAGGCAGACTCAACCCCGCCTCAGCGACCTGCCTCTGTCTGACCATGGGTCTGGGCAACACCTCGTTTGTCGGTTTTCCTTTGATTTCCGCCCTGCTGGGCAGTCAGGCCCTGCCCCCAGCTCTGATCATGGATCAGGCTGGCAGTTTCTTGATTTTGGGCACCTGGGGCCTGCTGTGTCTGGCCCAAGCGGCAGGCACACAGCCTTCGGCCCGTGAGATGCTGTTTAAACTATTGGGTTTTCCGCCCTTTTTGGCCTTTTCTGCGGGGCTGCTGATGTGGTCTTTGGGCCTGAGTTTGCAGGGACCGCTGCAAAGTGGCGCAACTTTTTTGGCTGGATTTCTGGCTCCACTGGCCCTGACCGCTGTAGGCCTGCAACTCAATTTCCGGCCCGAGCCAGGGCTCAACCACCTACTGGCCCTGGGCTTGGGGTATAAACTGCTGCTGGCCCCAGCAGGGGCACTGCTGCTCTGTTTGAGCTTGGGCCTGCCTTCAGACCTGACTCGGATTTGCGTGCTCGAAGCCGGCATGGGCCCGATGATCACCTCTGCATTGATGGCCGCTGCAGCAGGGCTACACCCCAGCTTGGCCACCCGCATGGTCGGGCTGGGTGTGCCCCTTTCACTATTGAGTGTTCCTTTGTGGTGGCAGGGTTTACATTTCTTGTTATAAGTCTGATTCGCCAGTTAAAAATCAGAAACAGAGTCTTCTATGGTTTTGGAAATCCCATCAATGTCGTCAATGATTTTTGCGATTTTCTGAATATTTTCAAGTGTCTCTCGGGTACTCAATTGAATTGCTTCAATTTTTTCTTGAATTTTTTCTGCAGAAAGGGATGTTTCGCGGGATAAATTTTTGACCTCTGAGGCGACAACAGCAAATCCTTTACCCACGGTCCCGCCTGCCCGAGCCGCTTCAATCGTGGCATTGATCGCCAAAAGACGGGTCTGAACAGCGAGATCTTCGATGACCCGTGAGATCGAACCAATTTCTTCACTGTGGTGTCCCAAGACATCCATATCTTGGACTGCTTTCAGAGTCATTGTTTGAGCCTGTTTGACGACACCCAATAATTGAGATAATTTGCTCAGTTTGCGCTTTAAGTGCGTATGAGACAGTGC
>JBIKWL010000149.1:0-12595 GCA_044356335.1 Candidatus Sericytochromatia bacterium | reverse complement strand
TGATGAACTTTATCTCTTTTTGGGGGCTTTTGTCTGCCCTTAAACCTTGATAAAATTGCCTCTTGGGCTTTTGAAATTTATTTTCTGGATGACTCTAATTATGCGCCAAAAATCAAAAAGTGAACCCCTGTTTGAAATTTTTCCCTGGAGCTCCAATCTCGAAACGGGCATTGAAGCCATTGATCTGCAACACCGAGAATTGGTCATTTTACTGAACCGACTGGCCGAACAATACGTCAATGGGCTTTCTGAAGCCGCTTTACTGGAAATATTGGCTGAATTAGCGGCTTATGCCGATTACCATTTTCGCAGCGAAGAGGCCATCTGGCAGCAGGCCATGTCAGATGACCGATGGTGTCAAGATCACGGCCAAAGCCACAAACGCTTTTTTGAACATATCGTCGCCCTGCAAAACAGCGATCGGCCTTTTCAATCCATTCTGGAAGACGTCTTTTCTTTTTTAACCCAATGGCTGGCGTATCATATTATCGACAGTGACAAACGCATGGCCTGCGCTGTCTTGGCCATTCAAGCTGGGAAAAACATCCAAGCAGCCCAGCAACAGGCTGACCAAGAAATGAGTGGTTCGGCAGGTCTGCTGATCAAAACGGTCCTGGCCATGTACGAACGCCTGTCTTCCCAGGCCCTGGACTTGATGCATGCCAAACATGCCCGAGAGAGGGCCGAAGCCGCGCTCAAATTGAGTGAGGCCCGTTGGCAATTTTTACTCGAAGGCTCAGATGAGGGGCTGTGGGAATGGGTGAATCCGGCCCAAAGCCCTGAAAGTGAGCATTTACCACATTTAGACCTGCTGGACCCAGAAACAGAGGCCCACTGGTCCGTCCAACCCGATGATTTGCTTCGGGTCCAAGCAGAATTGGCCCAACACTGGTCGGGTCGGCATGAGCAGTTTATTTGTAAATACCGGCTGATCTCAAAGTCGGGGGAAATGCGCTGGATGCAATTGCGGGGCAAAGTGCTCGACAGAGATCCTGCCGGTTTGCCCCTGCGTATGATCGGCTCTCGCCAGGATGTCTCCGAGCGCGAAATCGCCTCACAAATTGTCAGCCATGGCCACGAGGTCATGCTTATTTTAGATGCCTCCCATCGCATTGTGGCCATCAATCAGGCCTTTGTGACACTCAGTGGTTATCGCCGCGAAGATCTGGTTGGCCATGATCCACGCATCATGGCCCTGGCCGACCGGCACTCCCCAGACTTTTTTGCCACAATGGAACAAGAACTTCAAAGCAAGGGCCATTGGAATGGCGATGTCTGGCACCACAAACCCGATGGCGAAGTGTATATTCTGAACATCTCTATTTATCGCCAATTCACACAAGCGGGGGGGATCGAACAAGATGTCACCATTGGCTATGATGTGACCCGTTACCGCCAAACCGAAGACGAACTGCAAAAAAGTGAAAGAGAATACCGCCGTCTGTTTGAAACCATGGCCCAGGGTGTGATTTACCAAAATGCCCAAGGTGAAATTATTAAAGCCAACCCAGCGGCAGAAAAAATCTTGGGGCTCAGCCTGGAACAAATGCAGGGGCGCACCTCTTTTGACCCCCGCTGGAAAGCCCTGCACGAAGATGGACAGCCGTTTCCGGGCGAAACCCATCCGAGCACCGTCTCCTTAAAAACCGGTGAAGCCGTTCACAATGTGGTAATGGGGATCTTTCAGCCCCAAAAAGAGACCACAGAATGGGTTTTAATCAACGCCGAGCCCGAATTCTTGCCAGGGCAAGAGAGGCCCTTTCAGGTCTTTACGACCTTTACGGATATCAGCGAACGCAAACTGGTGGAAGATGAATTGCGCAAACAGACCCGTTTGCAAAACCTGCTGATGAAAATTTCAGCGACCTATATCAACTTACCGCCCGAGCAAATCCATTCCACGATCAATGAATCCCTGGCTGAGTTGGGAGAGTTTGTTCAAGCCGATCGCATGTATATATTTGACTACGATTTTGAGCAGCAGGTTTGCAACAATAGCTATGAATGGTGTGACAAAGGCATTGAACCTCAAATTAAAAATCTTCAAGGATTTCCACTTGAAAATTTCCCCGAATGGCTAGAACTGCATTTACAGGGAGAAACCCTTTATATCCAAGCCGTAGATGATTTGCCCACAGAACAGCATTTACGCAAAGTATTAGAATCCCAAGGGGTCAAAAGTCTGATTGCTGTCCCCCTGATGAACGGCGGCGAATGTCTGGGTTTTGTCGGGCTCGACCATGTGCATGCCCACCACAGCTTTAGCGATAGCGAAAAACAATTATTGAAAATTTTTGCGCAAATGCTGGTGAATGTCTACGAGCGATCCAAGAATTTCCAAGCCCTCCAAGAGAGTCGCCGTTTTCTCTCTGAAATAATCGAAAACAGTGGTTCACAGATTTATTTCAAAGACAATCAGGGCGTGTATAAAACCGTCAACCGCCAATGGGAAGCCATCACGGGACTGTCCCGAGAACAAGCCTTGGGACAGAACGACACAGCGCTTTTCCCACCAGAGACAGCCTCTCAATTCCATCAAAACGACAGGCTGGTTTTAGAACGCGGCGAGTTGATCGAGTTTGAAGAGACATTGCCTACACCCACAGGCATCCGCAGCTTTATTTCAATCAAATTTCCCCTGCGAGATCGGCAAGGTCAAATCATTGGCCTCACTGGCATGAATACCGAAATTACGGAGAGAAAGCGCGCCGAAAAAGAGCTTTTGGCACGCCAAGCGGCTGAAACAGCCAGCCGCGCCAAAAGCCAATTTCTCGCCAATATGAGTCACGAAATTCGCACACCGATGAATGCCATTATTGGATTTACCTATTTAATGCAACGGGATCCACTCACCCCGCGACAGGCCGATCAGCTTTCAAAGATCCTGAGTTCTGCCCACCATCTTTTGCAAATTATCAACGATATTCTCGATTTGTCTAAAATTGAATCCAACAAATTCACTTTGGAACGCAAAGATTTTCACCTTTCCCGCATGATCGATCATGTGTGCAGCATGTTAAGTGAAAAAATTATCAGTAAAAATTTAAACTTTCAGATCGATTTGGATCATGCTCCCTTTGCTTTATTGGGCGATGAATTGCGGCTTGAACAGATCTTATTAAATTTGCTCAGCAATGCGGCTAAATTTACTGAACAGGGTCAGATTGTCTTGCGTGTAAGGGTTCTCCGGCAAAATCAAGACGAAATATGGCTGCGTTTCGAAATTCACGACAGCGGCATAGGCATGAATGCCGAACAGCTTCAGCGCCTGTTTAAACCGTTTGAGCAAGCCGATGCCTCTACCACCCGCCGCTTTGGTGGGACGGGACTGGGTTTGGTTCTTTCTCGCCATATGGTGGAATTAATGGGCGGAAAAATCGGCGTCGAAAGCCAACCTGAACAAGGCAGTTTATTTTGGTTTGAAATACCCTTGCAGCTGGCGGAGGAGTTGGACGCCACACCGCCGCCCCTATTACAGAGTTTGCGCGGGAAACAGGTTCTCATTATCGATGACCATTCTGCTGATCGCGAAATCCTGTGTGAATTATTGCAAGAACTGGGACTTCAAGCCAAAGCCGCAGATTCAGGCCCGGCTGGGCTGCAAAAAATACAAGAGGCTGATCAGACAGGTTCCCCGTTCGACCTCATTCTTCTTGATGGGCGCATGCCAGAGATGGATGGATTAGAAACCGCTTTTCAGATCCAAAAACTGCCCTTAAACCATGCCCCCTCTTATTTGATGATCACCGCCTACCGAGAACAATTCAGCCCCGAGGCCCTAAAAGCCGCTGGGATCCACAGTATTTTGGCCAAACCTGTCACCCCCAGCCAGCTTCAAGATGCCCTGCAAGAAGCTCTGCACCAAGCAAAAAAGACCCCCCAAGCTTTTAGCCACGTGAATACTCAGCAAGAAAAAACCTTGAGCCTGCGCCAAAGAACCACTGTTTTGCTGGTTGAAGACAATCTGATCAACCAAGAAGTGGCTTTGGAGCTACTCAAATTGGTCGGACTCGAGGTGACCGTGGCCAATGATGGCCAAGAAGCAGTAAAACTGGCAAAAGAACAATCGTTTGATCTGGCTTTAATGGATATACAAATGCCAATCATGGATGGTTTACAGGCCACCCGAGAAATACGCAAACTACCTGGTTGGGCAGAAATCCCTATTTTGGCCATGACCGCCAATGCATTCAAAGAAGACCGCGAGATCTGTTTGGCGGCGGGCATGAACGACCATGTCGCCAAACCTGTGGATCCCCAAAACCTGTATGCCTCTCTGATTCGTTGGTTGCCCAAACAAATAGAAATTGCCGCGAGGCAGATCACCCCGCCCACAACAGAGAGAATCAAACCAGAGAACCAAACCTTGTTAAAGGCCCTGGAACAAATTCCAAACTTAAATCTACAGGTAGGTTTGCACAATGTTTTGGGAAACGCCCTGCGTTATTGGCAATTATTGCAACAGTTTCAGGCCCGTTATGCCCAAGCCGCCACAGAAATGAAAACCTGTTTTCAACAAGGCGATTACACAAATTTGCGCCAGAAAGCCCATGCGCTCAAAGGTGTGGCAGGCGTGCTGGGTATTTCAGGTTTACAACAATTGGCCGCAGAAATCGAACGCCATGCCCGGCAAGAAGACCCTGCAGGAGATACATTCCTGCAATTGGAAGCCCTCGACACCGAACTCAATGAGTTCCTGCGCCATTTGCAAGCAATCGATATCCTTGCCCCCGCCAACGAAAGCCCCCCAGAGCTAGACAAGATGACATTGGCAAAGATTCTGACGGAGCTGGAAGGGCTTTTGAGCAGTTATGATACATCTGCCAACACCTTATTTGAAAAAAACTACCTCGCCCTCAAACACTGTTTCGGCGAAAAGATGCAGCACTTGGGCCAAGCCTTAGAGGCCTTTGATTACGAAGCAGCACTCCAAACGCTTCTCCGTATTCGCCAGGAAAATGCACTTGAATGAACGTCCCTCGTGCCTTTAAATATCTGGTCTTTGGCCTGCTCTGCTTGGGATTACAGAGCTGTTGGCCTCAGTCTGAAAGCCTTCGTTTTGGACTGAATCTCTGGCCCGCTTACGAATTGGCCTATTTGGCCCAAGAGAAAGGCTTTTACCAAGCAGAAGGGGTGCAGGTCAGACTCCTCGAATTCAGCACCCTGTCGGACACCCGCCGGGCATTTGAAATGGGCCATTTAGATGGCATGGCTGGTTCATTGAGCGAAGTCCTCGAAGCCCGAGACATCTCACACCGTGATCTGCGTATTCTGCGGGTCGTCGATTACTCCAAGGGGGGAGACAGGGTCATTGCGCGCAAAGCGTTTCGCTCCTTACAGGCTTTAAAAGGCCAAACAATCGGCTTTGAGCCCTCTTCTTTGGGTCTTTATGTCTTGGTGAGGGCCTTAGAACGTCAAGGTATGCACTTAAACGAGGTCGAAGCCGTGAGTTTGCCGCCGGAGCAAATGGAAAAAGCGCTCAAAACAGGTCAAGTCAAAGCCGTGGTCACCTACGCCCCTTATGCCACCCAAATTTTGCGGCAGCCCGAATTTCACAGCGTCTTTACCAGCCGTCAGATGGAAGATGATATCTTGGACGTGTTTGCCTTTGACGCAGCGGTGCTACAACAAAACCCCCAAGAGATTCGGGCTTTTCTCAAAGCAATCGATCGGGCATATGCCTTTTTTCAAGACCAACCACAGGCCGCTTGCCGCATTATGGCCCAACGTGAAAATATCACAGGCGAAGAGTTTTGCCAGAGCCTGCAGCATGAAATTCAGCTTATTGCTCCCGAACAACAAGCAGTCTATCTTGGGCCCCAAGCAAAAATCAAACCAATCTTAAATAATGTATACAGAATTATGCGTGAAAACAAAAGAATTTCAAACAAAAAGGAAATACTCGATTGTTTGATAAATTTTTAAAAAATATTTCTTCAAAAAAGAATCTTTCACTCCGCACAAAACTGCTTTTTCCCCTATTTTTAATTGGCTTTAGTTTGAGTATAGCAGGGGCCTGGGGCATGCAAAAATGGATGGCCATCCAAATTGAACACCGCCTGCAATTGCAAGTAAAAACCATGTCTTCGGCTCTGATTGCAGCAGCACAACATGGCGAAGCCCATCAAGAACTGCAAAGAGTCTTGAGCTTTTTGGCCTCTGAACCGGAAGTGCGACAAATTGTGATTGCGGTTGGGCCACAAGCCAAAATTATTGCAGCCAGCCGCTATGATTGGATCGACAAAACGGCGGATCAAATTTCGGATCCAGAGCTGTCTCAACGTCTTAAACAGCTTTTTTCAAGCAACCCCTCCGTCCCAGAAGCCTTTCACAATCACAAAGATCAAATTGGCTATGTGGAGTTTTTTCACACAGATTTATACGGCAAGGTCAAGCAACCCATTTCGCCAGCCGTCTTGATCATTCATCTCGATAGTGTAAAAACCCTTTCAAGTGCAAAGGATTCGGCTTGGTATGTGGCCTTGGGAGGAATGACAGCAATCTTTTTATTGCTGTTGCTAACCTATCGCTTGCTCAATAAAAATGTCTTAGCCCCCTTAGAGCGGTTGCGCAAAGCGCTCGAAAGGCCAGAAGACCTCCCAGATACAAATGCCTCTTTTTATCTCAATCCCGGTCTCAGCCATGACGATGAAATTGGTGTTTTGATCGACGCGTTAAACCAAAGCAGTGCCAAATTGACCCAACAACACCGCGAACTCCAAGCCAGCGAAAAGCGCTTGCAAACCACGCTCGATAACCAGACCAGTTATCTTGTGAGTGTAGATATGGGAGGGACAATTGCTTTTGGCAATAAAAAATGGGAGCAAGACTTTGGCTGGCTCAGCCCTGGTAACAATTTGAATGGACGCAATTCCCTGGAAACAATCTGCCCCCACCACCACAAACGGGCCGAAGAGGCCGTGCAATGGTGTTTTAGCCATCCCAACGAGGCCCTGCAAGTCGTGCTCGACAAACCCCGTCAAGACGGCGGAATCAGAAACACCCTCTGGGAGTTTATTTGCCTCACCGACGCCCAGGGAATCCCGTTCGGAATTCAATGTACAGGGTTAGACATTTCCGAGCGCATCCAAAACGAACGGCGAATCGAGCATTTAAGCCGAATTTATCAGGTGCTCAGCAACGCGAACGAAGCCATGTTGCGAATCAAAACCCCGCAGGATCTGTATGCTGAAATTTGTGGCATTGCCGTACAAAAAGGCAGCAGCCAACTGGCTTGGATAGCAGAGAAAGAACCAACAACAGGTCTTTTTGCTCCCCTGTTGTTGGCTGGTAGTGCAGATCTCCCATTGGAACAATTAAAGATCCCAGCTGACCCACTCTCACAATTAGAGCCTGGCCAAGCCTGGGTCTTTAATCAATTGGCACAAGAAACCAACAACCAGGCTTGGATAAACACACTGTCACGCAAAGGCCTAAAAGCGTGTGGGGTATTTCCGATTTACATTGAGTATCAATTACAGGCGGTACTGGGGGTGGCGTTTGAACAGGCCGAAAGCCTCGATCACGAATCAGTCAATTTGTTTAGCCAATTGGCAGACAATTTGGGTTTCGCCCTGGACTTTGCAGCCACAGGAGCGGCGCGCAGAGCTTCTGATGCCGCCAATCAAGCCAAAAGTCTCTTTCTTGCCAATATGAGCCATGAAATCCGTACGCCCATGAATGCAATTATTGGATTTTCTTATCTTTTACAAAGAGATCCTTTAACTTTACGTCAGAATCAACAATTAAGTAAAATTTTAAAGTCCTCTCATCATCTATTGCAAATCATAAACGATATTCTCGATTTCTCTAAAATTGAATCCAACAAAATGAACTTGGAAAGCAGCGAATTTAACCTGCACTACATGCTCGAACATATCTGTGGCATGGTATCGGAAAAAATAAACAGCAAAAATCTGGAATTCAGGGTGGATCTCACCCAAGCACCTCAATGGATCTGGAGCGATGAGTTGCGCCTGGAACAAGTGGCTTTAAATCTTTTAAACAATGCCGCCAAGTTTACCGAGAGAGGCCATGTCAAATTGAGTGTAAAAGAAATTGAATCCCCCGGCCAGCCACACAAACTGCGCTTTGAAATCGCAGATACCGGCATTGGCATGACCGAAGAACAATTGCAACGCCTGTTTAAACCGTTTGAGCAAGCCGATGCCTCGACCACCCGTCGCTTTGGCGGAACGGGACTGGGGTTGGTCATCTCCAAACGGATTGTCGAGTTAATGAAAGGTGAAATGGGCGTAAAAAGCCAATTTGGACAGGGAAGTTCTTTCTGGTTCGAAGTCCCCATCGAAGTCCGACAGCAAGCAAAATCGCTCACCCCCACTCAACTACCCTCTACATTACAAGAATTAAGTGCGGCACCGGCAGATCTGAAGCCCAACCAAAGCCAAGAAAAAGCAGCCACCACATTGGCTCAAAGTTTTGGGGCCAATATCCTCTTGGTAGAAGACAATCCCATTAATCAAGAGGTGGCATCTGAACTTTTGAATCTGGCAGGCATCCAAGTCACGCTTGCGAATCACGGCCAAGAGGCGCTCGATCTGGCTCAGAAACAATGCTTTGATCTGGTCTTAATGGACATACAAATGCCCGTCATGAATGGGTTACAAGCCACACAAGAAATACGCAAACTTCCCGGTTGGCAGGATATTCCGATTGTCGCCATGACTGCCAACGCCTTTAACGAAGACCGAGTCGCCAGTCTGGCAGCAGGCATGAATGGTCATATTGCCAAGCCAGTAGAGCCCGAAACACTCTACAAATGTCTGCTGACCTGGTTGCCCGAATGGCAAAGCAAAACGGAAACCCAGCGCAGCAGATTGGCACAAACACCGTTACAAACAACGGGTTTTCTGCGCGACCAGCTGGAGATGATCCACGGTTTAAATGCCAGTCTGGGCTTGCGTTCTGTTTTGGGAGACTCTGAGCGTTATCTGAAACTTTTGAGCCAATTCTGCGCAGACCATCAGCAAGATGCCCAATTGCTGCAGACCCATCTCAACCAAAAAGAAATGGAAGCACTCAAACAGCAAGCCCATACCCTCAAAGGTGTGGCAGGGACCCTGGGCGCCTATCGCCTGCAACAACTGTCAGAGGAATTGGAACGCATGCTTAAACAAGCCGGATCGTCAGAAGAAATGAAACTCCAAATCGCAGCGATTGAAAGTGAGCTATTAGAGCTTTCTGGTCAAATTCAGCGTTTGCAATCCGAAAAAAGATTGACGGATTCAAAAAATACCGTGTTATTGAGTCCAGAAGAAGAAATCGCATTCATGCAAAAGCTAATCAACTTATTGGAGAGATATGATACCTCAGCCAATGACTTGTTTGAAAGCCAAAGAAACCATTTACAAAAAATGCTGGGCGAATCAGCAACAGCCCTGCTGCAAAAACAGATCAGTGGCTTTGACTATGAAAGTGCGTTATCTACCCTGCGCAATGACAGCAAGGTATGATTCATTAAGTGTAAAGACAAGGGGTCCCTATGAAACAAGCAACAATCCTGATCGTTGATGATGAGCCCGTCAATATAGCGGTGCTCTCCGACTTACTCAGTCCCTATTATCAAATTCGTGGGGTTCCGTCAGGCGTGGCAGCCCTGCGTGCAGTGAATGTCACACCCATTCCCGATCTGATTCTTTTGGATGTCATGATGCCACAAATGGATGGCTATACCGTGTTGGGCCAGCTGAGTGAAAACCCCAATACCCAAGACATTCCCGTCATTTTTATTACCGCCTTGGATGATGCCGAAGATGAGAAAAAAGGCTTTGATCTGGGTGCTGTGGACTATATTGCCAAACCGATTCGTCCTTCAATTGTGCTCGCGCGGGTAAAAACCCAAATCGAACTCAAACGGATCAGAGATCAACTCAAAACCCAGAACCTACAATTGGCCAAGAAGATCGAAGAATTAAAAGCGTCTGAAAGTATGCGCGACAGTCTTTTACACATGATTGTTCACGATCTCAAATCGCCACTCTCAGGTATTATTGGCTATCTCTCCCTGTTTGATAACCACAAAAATACTTTGCCTGACAATTTAAACCGCTATTTGTCGGGTATTGGAGTCAGCGCCACCGCTTTGATGGACATGATTAACAACTTATTGGATTTACATCGTTTTGAGAATCAGCAAACCCTGCTGCGCACCGAAAAAATTCTCTTAACCCCTTTAATTGAAGAGGCCCTCCGTTGTATGGGTTCTCAATTGAACCAATACACTTTGGATCTGCAATTGCCCAAAACAGAGATTCAATTTGAAGGTGATCGCGATATGCTGCGCAGGCTGCTGATCAATTTATTGAGCAATGCCCAACGTTACAGTCTTTCTCACAGCGTCATTCAAATCTTGGTTCATCAAGACAAAACACAGGTACATATTTCCGTCAAAGATCAGGGAATAGGAATCGCCCCCGAAGCACAGGCCAGCATTTTTCAAAAATTTGGCTCTCTCAAAACCTTGGCGCCCCAAAAAGGCCGCTCAACAGGCTTGGGTCTGCCCTTTTGTAAATTTGCAGCAGAGGCGCATCAGGGTTCCATTAGCTTAGAAAGTACACCGGGGGAAGGCAGTTGTTTTAGTTTGCATTTGCCGTTGGTCCAACCCGTCCAGCTCCCCAAAGCCTAAAGCAAAACACGATCATCTCTTTGGTCGTGGTATTTGCTCCTAAAACCGGCCTTTGTCTCTTCTGTTATAATAGTGGGCATGAAACAAAAACCCCGTCTGCGTCGCACCATAATTGCCGTTTTGACCGCATTAGGCAGCACACTAGGCGGCGCATTGGGCAGCAACTTGTCCATGCAGCCAGCGCTTGCTTTTTGGGGGCCCAGTGTCAACCACCCCGAGCGGCAATGGCAAGAAATTAACACGCCCCATTTTAAAATCCACTATTATCAGGGCTTCGAAGATCTGGCCAAACTTTCTGCTCGGATTGCCGAAGAGGGTTTTGAAACCATCACCCAAGATTTGGGTGTGGCGCCAGACGAAAAAATATCCCTGATCATCTCCGAAGACGAATTCTGGAATGGCTACGCAGAACCGGCCCGCAACCGCATTGTACTTGACCCCCGTTTTTCCCTAGAAGCCCCGATTGGCATCAATCGCTTTTTATTGCATGAAATGACGCATATTTTTAACTTCCTGGCTGTGCAAAAAAAGATTTTTGGCTCCAATTTGATCAAAGCTTCGGGATTGCCCGCTTGGTTTGCCGAAGGGCTGGCCCAATACGAAGCTGAATACTGGGCCCCCGAAAACGACCGCATGTTGCGCCTGCATTTGCTGAACAACTCACTGCTCAGTCCCGCTGAACGCAATGCCTTTACCGCCCTCTCTGGCAAAGGTTCCGAAGGCTATAACGAAGGTTATGCCCTGGTCAAATTTATGTTTGAAACTTACGGGCGCGATAAATTGCCGCTGCTGCTCGACAATTACCGCGACCTGAGTGCCGATTTTTACCAGGCGATTGCCTTTACCTTTGGCAAATCCCTGCTCGAAATCGAAGCCGAGTGGCGGCAGGCTCTGGAAGAGCGCACCCGCGAACAGGTCAGCCAGCATCAAGAAAACGTCCCCAAAGCCACAGCGCTCATCCCCTACAGCCCCAACCGCACCTATTTTCAGCCCAAACCCTCTCCCAATGGCAAATGGTTGGCTTACCAGACCTCCGGCGGCTACCCCCTGGTGCGCGGCCAAATTTATCCCGTTCAACCGCTGATGATTGCCGATTTACAACAGATTCAGACCTATGGTGCCCAAGAAACGAAACACCGCGAAGAAGAGAAAGACAAAGACAAACCGGCCCCTGTCAAAGCCACACCTCCCCCCGATCTGAAAGAGCCCGGCCTGCATTTTAAGCATGGCGAGCACCAGCCTGAGTTTGCCGCCAACGAAAAAATAGAATTGGACAAAATCCAAGAAAAGGTCGTGGAGCGCAGTCAAGATTATGCCTGGGCCCCCGACAGCAGCCAATTGGCCTATACCCTGCTGGTACCCGACGCCTATGGCAACTCCACCAAATCTGTGGAAGTTCTCAAACTCAAAGAACAAGACGGCAAACTCAAAGCCGACGGTGCACCTGAGCGGCTCTTGCCAGGTCAGACCGTGCACTCTCCGGCCTGGTCTCCCGATGGCAGCCGCATCGCCCTGGTCTTAGAAGAGAAGCAGCGCGACGCCATTGTGATTTACAACCGCGCCGAACAGAAAATTGAGCGCACCCTGCTTCAGGCCCCCGACTTCCGACAGTACCAAGGTCTCAACTGGTCTCCAGATGGCAAATCCCTGGTGGCTGAGGTCTATTTGCCCGGCGAAGGACAAAGCCTGATGTTGCTCGACCCCCAAGGCCAGCAAGCCCCCAAGCTCTTGACCGAGTCCAGCAGCCTCTATGCCGACAAACAACCGATTTGGAGCCCTGACAGCCAATTTGTTTATTTTGTCTCAACCCGCAATGGCTTTACCAATCTCTACCGCCACCAGTTGAGTTCAGGCAAAAGTGAGGCCCTGAGTGATGTCTATACCGGGCTCGAAATTCCCAGCTTAAGTGCCGATGGCAAAACGCTCTGGTATATTCGCCACCACGCCCAA
>JBIKWL010000148.1:0-12696 GCA_044356335.1 Candidatus Sericytochromatia bacterium | reverse complement strand
AACTGGGGCAATGCCTGTTCTGGGAGACCTTGCATCAGCGCGAGTTGGCCCAAGCGGCGATAGACTTCGGGCAATTTCGGCTGGCGGGAGATAATTTCTTGGTAGGCGTTTTCAGCCGTGTTGAATTTGCCCATGGCCGCTGCCAGATTGCCGTAGAGCAGCCAGGCATCGAGCTGATCGGGAAAGTCAGCCAAACACGTTTTGAGTTGGGTCTCCGCCTCGTTGAGGGCCCCTCTGGCCCCCAGTAGCGCGGCATATTCGACCCGCAGGGAAGGATGGCCAGGGTGATGGGTCAAAAAAGTGGCATAAAGGGCTTCGGCCTCTGGAAGACCCTGGCGGGCGACAAACCACTGGGCCAATAGGTGGGTATATTCTGGGTTCTCGGGAGCCCTCTCGCGGGCCTGTTCAAAGTGGCGACGGGCCTCTTTCCAGAGGTGCTGGGCCTGAGCGACCTGGCCCAATAAGGCAAGTGCGGGTGTATCTTCGGGATTGCTTTTGAGGCGTTTTTCGAGCTTGAGGCGGACCTTGTCGAACAGGCCTGCCTCCCAGGCCGTTTGGGTTTCCAACCAGTCGTGATCTGTGGTTCCTGTTTCTGTCTTTTCTAGCATGACCTGGACCTAAAACCGATCTTTTTGGGCCCGCAAAACCCGAAAGACCTCTACAGGTGTGAGCGGGTTTTCGGCTTCGATGCGCTTGACAAAGGCTTGAACCGCCGGGACTTCACAGCGCAAAAAAGGATTGGTCAAACGCTCCAAACCCAGTTCGGAAGGCGTCGAAAAATTTCCGCTTTTAAGCAGCGTTGTGATGGCTGCTAGACGGTCGGCGATGGCGGGATTGTCGGGCTCGACATGTAAGGCGAATTCCAGGTTTTTGCGCGTGTATTCGTGGCCAAAAAAGAGGCGTGTATTTTCTGGACAAGCGCCAATCACCTGATTCAAGGAGTGGTACATCTGGGCTGGGGTGCCTTCAAAGACCCGGCCGCAGCCGGCACCAAAAAGGGTGTCGCCAGTAAACAGGGCGTCATGTACCGCGTAAGAGACGGCCCCATGGGTGTGACCCGGATTGTGTAAGGCCTGAATCGAGAGCTTGCCCAGTTCAAAGACATCACCTGCTGCGAGAAAATGGGTTTGTCCGGCGATTCGCCCTTTGTCGGAGCCGTGCCCATAGACAGGAATGCCAGGAAAATGGCGCAGTAATTCGCTATTGCCGCCGGTGTGATCGCCGTGGTGGTGGGTATTTAAAATGGCATGCAAAGACAAGCCCTCTTTTTGCAGGACTTCGAGCACGGGTAAGGCCTCAGAGGGGTCAATTACAGCCGTTTGGCCGGTTTGTTCACAGCGCAATAAATAGGCGTAATTGTCTTGGAGACAGGGAATAGACCGAATCAACATGGCGGCTCCAGGGAATTTTTCTCCCAGTATAGCGCGCTAAAGCGTTCCGGCGAAATCGCAGAGTTCTGCGAAGCCCTCCTCGTGCTCCCGCATATAGCGTCTGACAATTTCTTCCTGTTCTAAATAGCGCGGGGTATCGTATTCGCGCTGCAGATTCATCTCAAGCAGTGCCTGGTAGGCTGCTTGGGCGCGTTTGCGCAATTCAGCCTGAAAATCGAGGGGGCGTTGGGATGCCAGGACGTCTAATTGCTGCTGAACGTGGGCCTTTTCCCGACGCAGCTTTTGCAATTGGCGCATCAGTCGCAGATTGTCGGTGCCTTGGTGGGCTTCTCGGTAGGCCTGAATCAGGGCCTGCCCTCTGTCGATTCGCCCTTCCAATTCTGTCAGGTGGCTTTCCAGCTCAGCGACAGTTGGTTTTTCCCCTTCCCAGGCAAAAGGGACCCACTCAGGCGCAGGGGTGGCCTGAGGTGCATAGGTCTTTAAAGCAGTCTCAAAAGAAGGATCTTCTAAATAGCTGTGTTTAAGTGTATGCATATTTGTATTGTAGGTCACAATTGAAATGAATTTCAAGCCCCCAGGGCCAGCTTTTTTGCCAAATTCTCAAAAAAGCGTCTATCATGCAAAAGATCACCCTGTTTAAAGGCAAATTAATGGCACAAGACCAGATGAACCCTGCGTATGCCCTCTGGGCCGAATTCATGCCCTATCATTGGGTGGCCGGTGATCTGCCACTTTTGCGCAAACACGCGCTGGCCCTCAATTTGGCGATTCCTTCAAGCCAAATCGGCAGCCCCGAACTGCGGGCTCTTTTGCTCCGGGCCGCGCTGCTGGAGGTGCCTGTGCGGGCCTGGTTACTGCTGTCCGATGCCGAGGGCTATTGGCCCCATGCCGGCAATGCCGAGATCTTTGCCGAAACGGCCCACCATTTGATGGACTGGATTGCTGCCGAAAAATTGCCCCTGCCAGTTTTAATTGCAGATTTAGAACCCTCTCTGGCCGACAGTTTGCATCTGCGCCAGCTCTTATTGCAGCGCCACTTGCCTGCGCTCTGGGCCCATTTGCGCCACAGCCAGCGGGCGCTCAAGCTCGCAGCCGCGCGGGAGGTCTTTAATCGCCTGATTCACGAATTGCACCAGCGTGGTACCCAGGCCTGGGCTGTGACTTATCCCCTGGTGGTCGAAGATGCCCAAGCGGGCAATACCTGTTTTCAGGAGCTCTTGCAATTGCCCGTCACAGGTGTGAACTGGGACGCACTTTCTCTGATGACCTACCGCAGCAGCTTTCGCGATTTGCTCGGTTTTTCGCTCTCTCCGCACTTTGTCAAAGGCTATTTTGAAGATGCCCAAAAATGCTTTACACAGCCTTTGCAGGCAGCTTTAGGCGTGGTGGGCACCGTGGGCAAATTGAGTGAGTCGGGGTATCACGATCCTGCTGAATTGGCCGCAGACTGCGAAGCGGCCCGGCAGGCCGGGGTGAGTGAGATTCAGATCTTTTCGCTCGATGGCATGCACCGCTCACTCACGCCCGCTGATTGGCTTGGGGCCCTGCGCCGTGAGACGCTGCTCACAACCAAGCCCGATTGGGCCAGCCGGGGTCTGCGCAGCTTGCTCAGACTCAGCAACGCCCTATTGGCTCAAGGCCGCCCAGACGCCATTGCAGGCCCTGCGAAGATCTTCCGGTTGCAAAAAGAGCTGCAGGCCGCGCTGCCCGGCACTGACGGCAATGCGATCAAATACCTGCGCCAGCTCATCAATAAAAACCGGATAGGCCTTTTTCGCCCCCAACGGTGAGACCCCGCCCCGGATATACCCGGTCAAAGGCTGCACCTCTTTGAGCGCAACCAGCTCAACCCGTTTATTGCCACTGGCGGCTGCCAGGGCCTTGAGGTTGAGTTCGGCATCGCCCGGCAGGCAGGCCATGACCACCCCGGTTTTGTCGCCTTTGCCCACCAGGGTTTTAAAGGTTTGGGCCGCTTCGAGCCCAATTTTCTGGGCCACCGCGGGGGCGCTTAAATCGCTTTCATCGACGTCGTAGCTGAGCAATTCATAGGCGATTCCGAGTTGGTCAAGAATCCTTGCTGCGTTGGTTTTGGGAGAGGCCATAGCCGATTTCGCTCTAAACCAAACGGGTTGCCAAGGCCTGGGCCAAGCGGCCTGGGGCACCTGGATCGGCGGCCAAATAGAGGCTGGGTTCAAAGACTTCCAGCTCCATGATCCAAAATTGCTGTCCGACCACCACCCCATCGATGCGCGCATAGAGCCAATCGCCGGGCAAAATGCCCAGAGCCTGCTCGGCGGTTTCAAACATGAAAGGGGCCGCTTCCGCAGGGGCCCAGCTGGCGCCAAATTCTTCGTGGCTGAGAAAGGCTCCCAATGCGGGACGTTTCACGAAAGCATGGCTGAAGCGTTGCCCTTCTGGGGTCTTGTAATAGACCAAAGACCACTCGCCTTCTGCTATTTGGGGCACAAAAGGCTGCAACATCAAACCCACCGTTTGGGCCTGGGGTCGTATTTTTGCTTCTAAGCCCGGCAGTTCTTCGCGGCTGACCCGGTAGGTATTGGCCCCCCAGGCTGAGACAATCGGTTTGATCACATAGTCCTGCCAGTTTTGGGCCTGAGCCAGAGAGACCCAATCCAACTCACCTGGTTCGCTAAAGTGGGTGGGGACAATTGAAATCCCGGCAGCCTGCAATTGCAGCAAATAGCGTTTATTCAAGTTCCAGCGCACGAGTGAAACGGGGTTCCAGACCGGCAATTCCTGTGCTTCTAACGCGTTCAGCCAAGCATCAAAGGCAGCTTGGTGATAGTGGTAATTCCAGCAGGAGCGAAAAACCAAAAGTGAGTAGGGACTCAGATCGTGTTGGCCTTGGGCCGCGTTTTCCCATATCACGGGTTCGGCTTCGAGGCCCAACTCGGGCAGCGCCAAACTCAGCAATTGTTCGTCTTTTTGAAAGTCGGGATAATCTTTGCAGGTAATCACACCAATTTTTTTCATAAGAAGAGGGATCCGTTTGGGTTGCCTTTCAGCTTTAATTGAAGACCATTCAGTGCAGTTTACCGCAATTTAGGCTCTGTTTTGAGACAAGATTAGGGGAAAAACAATCTATGCTTTATGATAAGATAAGTTTAATTCACCCGGAAAATTTTAAAGGATTGTGGTTTATGTTAAAAGCGCGCTTCGATCTTCTCTCCCCATTTCGCTTGGGGCTGATTCCACTCAGTGCGCTTTTGCTGGTCGGCTGTAGCTCTGCTCCCGCTTTTGCCCCTGTTGGCAATCCGCCTGTGCAACTGCAACGTCAATCGGCACCTCAATCCACCTCCCGGACCACCATTGGCACAGCCAAAGATATTTTTGCCAAAGCCGAAGAACTTGCGCTGCGCTGGTCTCCCCAAGCCGAACCCGTTTCGCTTGAAGGCCGTTTTATCTCCGCCAATGGTCTCAATGACTATCCCATCGATGCCAGTTGGACAATCTCTTTTGTCTCGCCCCATCGGCCGGGCAAGGCCTTCCGGGTTTTTTCCCGCAGTGAACACCTGCAAATGGGCACGCAAGAGATCAATGCCGGGACTTTGTCCGGATTGGAGCCCCTCGCGGTCAGGGCCTGGACCTATGACAGTTCAGCAGTCTTAAAAAAGGCCCGCAACTACTCAGAGTTTGTGGCCTATCCGGTCTCTCCGCTTGAATTGCAGATGCTCGATCAGCGCTTGGTTTGGAAGATTCCCCAGATGGCACCCCTGCCCCCGCTGATGATTGATGCCATGCAAGGGCAGCAGGTTCAGCCTCTCCGTTAGTCTTTAACTTTAAAAAACAGCCAAAAAAACAGCCAAAACAAAAGCCAGCTGAAACCAGCTGGCTTTAAGCTTTTTGATGGGCAGTTGCAGTTATTGTTACCGAGAGGTTTAAAGCTTCGGCTCCAACAAGCGACATCCGCTGTTTTGCAATTTATTTAAAGGGGTTTGCAAACAACAGAATCAGTGCAACGACCAACCCGTAAATAGCGATAGCTTCCATAAATGCCATGGCGAGAATCATGTTACGGGCGAGCAAGGGCTCTGCGTCTGGCTGGCGGGCCATACCTTCGAGCGCTTTGCTAGAGGAGATACCGATACCGATAGCAGCACCGATACCAGCGAGGCCTACTGCACCGGCGGCGGCCATAACGGAAGAGGAGAGAATGGAGGGATCAGCTGCCATATTCTTTCTTGATTCCTTTCAGTGTTTATAATTTAATTGTGTTTATTGTGCTAAGTTTATATGCTTCTTTGCAGACTTAACACAATATACCATACCTGTTTTTAAAGCAACACCAAGTCCGCTCATTAATTGAGAACGGATGTGATTAAATGCGTATAGACGGGTTCAGAAGAGCTTAGATGAAGGGGTTGCCTTGATCGAGCAGGGATTTTAAGGTTTGCCAATCCGCTTCGAGGCTTTCTGGGCTGAGATTGTGGCCTTGGTCTTGAGACCAATACTGGATTGCCAGCGGATCGAGTTCAGCTAAAATTTGTTCAAAATGCGCTGTGGTCGGGGTCTCTAGGGCGGCAAAACGATCGGCCAAATGCAAAACAGCGGTCAGATGCAGATTGGTCAGATCGGGATGATCAGCAGGAAAAGGGTAAGCTGCAATCACACTTGCCAGGCCTTCATCGAGGTTCCATTTAACGGCCAGCAAGGCGCCAACATCGGCGTGGGTAAAACCCAAGATCTCTTTCTCTTTGTGAACCACAGGTACCTGGGCCTCGTGGGCGGCCTGTACCACGCTTAAATAGGTCTCATAAGCACATTGAACCAAGGCTATTTGGCCTATTTCGCGGATTAAACCGGCCAAATAGGCCTCATTGGATTCGGGATAATTGCTTTGCTCAGCGAAATATTTGGCGGCGACTGCGCCACGAAAGGCCGAACGCCAGAAATTTTCGGGATTGATAATTTCGTTTTCGGGCATCTTTTGGGCGACCTGTAAAACTGCGACCCCGGTAATCAAAAAACGAACCGTATTAAAGCCCAAGAGCATGATCGCTCTTTCGATTGAATGTACGGGGCTGGCGGGGGCAAACATGGCTGAGTTGGCCAATTGTAATACTTTGAGGCTGAGCGCTGGATCCATTTCAATCAGGGTGCTGATTTCAGCTGCATGGGTCTCAGGATCTTGGAGACGTTCGAGTAAGCGGCTGGCGACGCCAGGAATGGAGGGCAGGGCGTGGGTATCCTGAATAATGCGAGAGAGAGAGGGCGGTTGCATCAAAAAGGTGTCTCCTCGTTAGCAGCATGCGCAATGAAGGCCATAAACCTCGCTTGCTGCTTTGATAATACCACCCTTGCCTGAGATTGTCATTGCTGCTTTGATTTCGGCCAGATTTAAGTCTTGCGCAGGTGCTGTTCGAGAACCACGTTCCGGCGATCGGTCAGTTTGAGATCGTTTTCAAAGCCCGGCCATGTGGCAGCCTCAGGAATCAGGCCGATGATCTCTCCTGTCTCGGGGGCAATGCCCAACTCCGCCCCCTGTTTTAAAACCGCCTGGATTAAGTCTTGCAGTGAGGTGACACGAAAGTCGGTTAAATTAAATGAAAGCTGGGTTTTTTGGCGTTGGGGCAACCAGAGCCCCAGGGCTTTGACGGCAGGCAATCCCCCATTGCTGGCCCGCAGCCTGCGGGCGAGTTCTTTGACGGGGGCCAGCTCTTCGGCGCTATAAAAGAGATTAAAGGCGATCAAAAAATCCCTGACACCCAGAGCCGTTGCGCCCAAGCTCGGATGGGGCTGTGTTGGACCAAAATCAGGGAGCCAGGCGGGCTGTTTAAGCTTTTCGCTCAACCCTTCAAACTGGCCTTGGCGAATGGATGCCAAATTGTGGCGCTGTGGTTGGGTTGCTGAGGCTTCGTAGAGAAAGATCGGCAATTGGAAATGCTTGGCCAAACGGGCTGCCAGGCTTTTGGAAAATGCCACAGCCTCATGCTTGCTGATGCCTTCGATTGGAATCAAGGGTATCACATCAATGGCCCCAATCCGGGGATGGGCACCTTGATGTTTGCGCAGATCAATCTGTTTTTCTGCCCAGTGGAACAGACACATCAGGGCCTGTTCGATCACCTCAGGGGGGGCTACCCAGGTCCACACCGAGCGGTGGTGGTCGGGATCGGCTGAATGATCCAGAATCTGTAATTCCGGCAATTGTGACAATTGTTTGTACAAAGCTTGAAGCGCCAAGGGGTCGCGGCCTTCGCTGAGATTGGGCACACATTCTAAAAGTGTTTTTTTCACATTTTCCTCGCAAACAGCCCTTGTTTCTGGGATTTCTCTGTATTAAAATTCAGGGGTGCTTCAATCCATTTTGCTGGATTGATTTGCTTCTTCGTCACCTCTTAATATTTTTTAACAAAAATTCTTCACTTTTTTAGCAAGGGACAAGGGCTTTTTAGTTAAAAGAATATTAAGATTGAATCAAGTAAGTTTAAATTCAATTTAAACCAAACAAAGAAAGTTCAAGGTAGTTTACGCATGAATCAGGTTCTCAAAAAAGCTTCCGCTCTCGCCGCACTGGCTTCTGCCGTCGGTACTATGGCTGCTTGCGGTCCCGTCGGACTGACAGGCCCCCAGGGCGCTGCGCTTAATGGATTGAATAATCGCACCCAGGTTAACGCTCTCAGCCGCGCCCGCAATGGCAAAAAATGGCTGGTTGCCATTCACATGGCTGCAGACAACAACCTCTACACCGCAGGTCTGAAAGACTTGAACGAAATTGAAGCCGGTCTGAATGACGCTGGCGCTGCTGCCAACGACATCGAAGTGATTGTGCTTTTCGACGGTGCCAAACAGGGTGACTCTGCCGTCTATCGCATGAAAGCCGACCCCGCTGGTCTGAACAGCAATATCATCTCTGAAAAGATTGCCAACCCGCTCATGCCCACCACCGGTGGTGAAATTGACTCCGGCGACGGCAAAATCTTTGCCGCTTTCTCTGATTGGGTCACCAAAACTTTCCCTGCTGAAAAAACCTCGATCTCGATCTGGAATCACGGTGGTGGTGCCGTCCGTCGCGGTGGTGAAGCCTCTACTTTTGAAATGTTCGTTCCCACTCAGATTGGTGCCATGCATGGCATTCAGAGCCGCTTTGCTGATGGCTCCCGCAACTTTGCCTCCGATGACAATGGCGGCGAAATGAAAATGGCTGACCTGAACCCTGCTCTGTCTGCTGCTGCCCGCAATATCGGTGGCCCTGTGGACATCATGGGCTTTGATACCTGCCTGATGAGCTACCTCGAAACCGCTTACCAAGTCAAAGGCCTGGCCAAAGTACTGGTTTCTTCTGAAGAGCTCGAACCCGGCGACGGTTGGGAATACCGTTCTTATGTTGGTGGCCTGGCCCAGAACTCTGGTTGGAATGCTGCTCAACTCGGCAAACACATGGTAGACAGCTATATCAAATCGTATGCCACCGGCGTACAACGTGGTAGCGATCTGACCCTGTCTGCTCTCGACGTGAATGTGGTTACTGGTGAACTGACTGCCGCCATCAATGCCTTTGGTGCTGAGCTGGCCGCTGGCCTGCCCGCTAACAAAGCCGCCATCGATGCCGCTCGCAGCAAAACCCAGACCTTCTACAACCGCGACGCAGCTGACTTCGGTCACTTCCTGCAACTGATGCCCGGCAGCCGCAATGCAGCCGCAGCAGCCGCCGCTTACAAAAAAGCTGTGATTGCCAATGGCTTTGACCGCATGAATCCCAACGCCACCGGCGCTGTGATTTATTTCCCCACCTCCACCATGAGCTATAAAGCTGCTTATGACAATCCCAGCATCCTGTTGTTTGCTGAGACCAAAGGTTGGGGCAATTTCCTCAAAGCTTACACACGTAAATAGGCTTTAACTGAACTTTCTCACTTACCACCGGGAATCTCTCCCGGTGGTTCGTGTTTTTTGCGGGAAAAGTCTTTCAGCTCAAGATTCTCAGGCCTTCCCCTTGGGGGGGGCTGTGACCTGGGCTACAATGTATAACACTGAGTATTTAAACAGATTCAAGGAGTAAGGCCATGAGACTGGCACGAGTCATTGGTAGCGTGGTTGCCACGATCAAACATGAGGCCCTGCAAGGACGCAAGTTGCTCATGGTCCAGCCGATCGATCCCTACGGAGAAGACACCGGAGAACAGGTGATTGCCATCGATCAGGTTCAGGCCGGTGTGGGAGATCGGGTGTTGTTGCTGGAAGAAGGCACTTCATCCCGTCAGATCCTGCATTATGAAAACGCCCCCATTCGCTGTGTGATTGTAGGTATTGTCGACCATGTCGAACTTGCCGCCCAACCGGCATCCGTTTGAAGTAGAGGCCTTTGTCCTCAAGCACTACGACTATAACGAGCACGACCGGATTGTGGTGCTCTACAGCCGCAAATTTGGTGTTTTGCGTTCCATTGCCAAAGGTGTGCGTCGGCCTCGCAGCAAGCTGGCAGGTCGTTTGGATCTTCTGCGCTGTAACCATCTGGTCTTGGAGCGGGGGCGCAACCTGCATAAAATCACCCAATGTGATGCTCTGCGCTCTTTTTCGGGTCTGAATCGCGATTACCACGCTTTGACCCATGCGCTTGCCATGGGTGAGCTGATCGCCTCTTTCTCCCAAGAAGAAGATCCCAATGAATATCTCTTTGCGCTGTTTTTACACGGTTTAGAGGCGCTTTCCGCTGGGGCTGAGGCCCTGCCACTTTTGCTCTGGTTTGAATTGCACTATTTGGAGCAATTGGGTTATCAGCAGGACTGGGATTTTTGTGCCCAATGTGAAATTGACTTTCGCCCCCGCGATTACCATTTCTTTGATACCTTACATGGCGGCTTGCGCTGTGAAGCCTGCAAACGCAAAGAGACCTGCCGCTATCTGAGCTTTGAACAAGTCGAAGTTCTGCGGGGGTTACAGGCCTCTGAGGGCCCCCCGCAGAGCTTGCCCGAGTTGAAGCCCCAGGCTATGCGGCAATTGCAAGCTTGCTTGCAGAGCTATTTTGAGCAATTGGCTGAAAAACCCTTAAAAGCCCTGACCTATCTCCAAGACGATAATTTGGGTTGGGCCATGCCCAACGAAACGAGGAAACCATGACCGATTTAAACCACGACGCAAACAAACACACAGACAAAAATTCCCCCCTGATCAAGCAACTGCTGGGCTTTGCTTTGGCCGGTCTGGCGGGTGGCACGCTGGTCTTGGGGTATCTGCAATTTAACCAAGCGGTACCCAAAGCGCCTACCGCCTCGCCAAACATGACCGCCTTGGTCGACCCCAGTGCCTTGGCGGCGGCAGGTGTCTCGCAAGAGCAACAGACGATCGACCTGTATAAACGGGTCAGCAGTTCGGTGGTCAACGTGACCACCCGCTCCTTTCAATACAATTATTTTATGGAAATGGTTCCCAGCGAGGGCGCTGGTTCGGGTTTTGTGATCGACAAAGAGGGCCATATTGTGACCAATTTTCATGTGGTCAACGGCGCTCAGCGCTTCTTTGTGGCCTTTGGCAATATGGAACACTCTTACCCTGCTGAATTGGTGGGCTATGACCAGCGCAGCGATTTGGCGATTCTCAAGGTCAAGGCGCCGGGCAATTTGCTCAATCCCGTCAGTTTGGGAGATTCTTCCAAATTGCAGGTGGGGCAGACCTCGATCGCGATTGGCAATCCCTTTGGTTTGGGCCAAACCATGACTTCCGGGGTGGTCAGTTCACTCGGACGCAAAATCCAGGTCGAAGAAAATCGGGTCATGTCAGATTTGATTCAAACCGACGCGGCGATCAACAGCGGCAATTCGGGTGGTCCGCTCTTTGACTCAGCTGGGCGTGTGATTGGTGTCAATACCCTGATCTACAGCCCCTCGGGTGGCTCTGTCGGTTTGGGCTTTGCGATTCCGATCAACACCGTTAAACGCTTTATTCCCGATTTGCTCAAATACGGCAAAGCCCAATACCCCTGGATGGGTATCAGTGTGATGTCACTCAGTCCGCGTTTGGCCCAATTGATGAAATTGCAGGTCTCTGAAGGCCTCTTGGTGATGCAGACCTCCCCCACCGGGGCCGCTGCCCAGGGCGGGATCAAAGGCGGAACTCAGCGCGTGTATATTGGCAATTATGAGCTTTACCTCGGCGGAGATATTATTCTCGCGGTCGATGGCCAGCCCGTGAAAGTCGAAAACGATTTGCTCACCTATCTCGAAACCCGCAAACGGGTGGGAGATACCATTCAGGTCACGGTACTCAAAGGTGGCAAAGGCAAGCCGATCAATTTGAATCTGCGCCTGACTGCGACACGGGAGCAATGATGAAACCGATTCAACTGCTCGACGCCCAGGTCGCCAACCAAATTGCCGCGGGTGAGGTGGTTGAGCGGCCCGCGTCGGTGATCAAAGAACTGGTCGAAAACGCCCTCGATGCCGGTGCGACCTTTATTCAGGTCGAAGTGGATCAGGGCGGACGCTTTTTGCGGGTCGTCGACAATGGCTTTGGCATTCCTGCTGAGAGTGTCGGTTTGGCCTTTCAGCGTTTTGCCACCAGCAAATTGCAGAGCTTTGAAGATATTTGGAGCATCAATACCATGGGCTTTCGCGGCGAGGCATTGCCCAGCATTGCCTCGGTGGCGCGGGTCGAAATTCTGACCCGCACCGCCGATCAAGAGATCGCCAAACGCCTGGTGATCCAAGGCGGTGAAATCATCGAAAACAGCTCCGCTGGCGGGCCGGTGGGCACGAGTCTAACGATCCGCGATCTCTTTTACAATACCCCCGCCCGGCTCAAATTTCTCAGCAGCGAGACCACCGAATTGGGGTATATTCAGCAATTGATGCAGGCTTTTGCCCTGGGCCTGCCCGAGATTGGCTTTAAATTTGTCAAAAAAGGCAAAACAGTGATTCAGACCAGCGGCCAGCAGAGCCTGAGTTCCGTGGTGAGGCAAATTTTGGGCAAAGACCTGGCAGATTCACTCTATACCGTCAGCCACGAAACCCCTGCTGGTTTGGTCCAAGGGGTTCTGAGTTATCCCGATTGTGTGCGCCGCGACCGCAATTACCAATTTTTGTTTGTCAATCGGCGCTGGGTCAAGGTGCCGGGTATTACCAAGCTCGTCGATGATCTCTACGCCGATCTGGTGCCCAAAAAGAATTTTCCGGTGGCGATTTTGCAATTGGAATTGCCCGCTGGCAATGTCGATGTGAACGTCCACCCCAACAAAAAAGAGGTCAAGTTCAAACATTTCAGCCAGATTTTTCAATTGACCCGCGAAGGCATTCAAAACTCCCTCTCGCGTTACAATTTTGAGCGCAGCGGCAGTTTGGGGCCGCCA
>JBIKWL010000286.1:0-3690 GCA_044356335.1 Candidatus Sericytochromatia bacterium | reverse complement strand
GCCTCGCCCGAAACGGCAATCGATTACCCCCTCGGCCAAACAGAGGCCGACACCCATGTCCACCAATATGGCGCGGCCAGTGAAAGCGACGAACTCTCGCCCAAGGAAGAAAAAAGAGAGGAACAGGCCAATTGTGGCCCCGCCTCTGCTGCGATTGTGCTCAAGCGCCTGGGCATCCCTTATGAAGATCTACACAATCTGCGCATCGACGGAGACGCTGTGGTGGGCAGCGACAGGCCTGCCAATGGGGTTTATGCCATTGATGCCGACGAATTGAGAACCATGGTCGAACTCAACGCCGCCCGCCAAATGCGCGATGTGGAATCCGAACGGATTGTCTTACCTGAAGACGCCGAAGCAGCTTATGACACCATTCGCACAGCCCTGGCAGACGGGCATGAAGTCGTTTTGCGCACCGGCAATATGGACAGCAACGGCAATGGCGGCCATTATGTGGTGGTCAACAGTGTGGGTGAGCCCCCGGATCGGCAATTAAATATCTCCGACCCCCAAAACCCAGATGGTGCCGAACAGATTGAAAGTTTTGAAGAATTCGAACAGGCCCTGAAAAAGCGCGACAAGATCGGCATGCCCAGCGATATTCTGCTCTTTAAAGAAAAACCCCAAAAGATCGACGATCCTTTTTTAGAAGCCCGCATGAGCCCGCCACCCGAAACGCCAGCCCCTTAAGTTAAGTCTTCAGGAAAACTTCCAAACCAATTCTCGCTCTGCCCGGTTTTTTTGGCGAAAGGCCTTGGGTGAAAGCCCCACCGCTTTTTTGAAGGCCTTGGAGAAGGCAAATGCGTCTTGGTAACCCACTGCCCGCGCCACGTTTTCGAGATTGTCTTCGCTCTCGTTGAGGCGCTCCATGGCCTGCAAAATGCGCAAGGTGGTCAAATAATGGTGAGGCGTGTCTCCAAGTACCTGTTTGAAGCGCAGTGCAAAGCCCGAACGTGAAAGTCCTGCTGCTGCGGCCAATTCCTCCAGACTCCAGTCATAGCTGGGTTTACCGTGCATCAATTGCAATGCCAGATTGAGAGCAGGATCTTTGACCGCTTTTGACCAGGTGTGGTTGGGCGTTGCCTCGCTCTGTAAGATCCGCCTGAGTATCAGGTGAAAGAGAATGTCCAACAAACCAGAGACAATTGCCTCAGAACCCAAACTTGGCGCGCCCTGTTCGAGCGCAAGCAATTGCAAGGCATGTTGCAAGGCATCCGCATAATTCAATTGCTCAGCTTGAATAAGTACCCACTCAGGCAACTCACGAAAAAGCGGGTGAATCGGCTCGTTCCAAAGCTGATACGCTCCACTGACCATGGAGACCAACGGCGGTGCTTGCTCAGAGGTCTTGGTTGGTATCTTGGGTTTTTCAAAATGCTGGCAAATTTCAGCCGGAGTAGCTGTTTCGAGCAGAGCCCGATCGGGATGAGAGGAAATAAAATGGGGAGTGCCCCGTGCCATAAAGGCAATGGTGCCTCTTTTTAGATGCCTTGGAAGTGCTTCGCCCCCACTCCAGAGCCAAGCTTCACCTTGGGTCACGACATGAAAGCCCATGCTGTGAGAGCAGGGAAAACGCATCGCCCAAGCGACGTCACTGGTATTTTGCCTGAGAATACGCTTTTTCAGGCATGCTGTTTTTAAAATATCCGCTAAAATATCCATGGCATTAGCTTGACACAAAAACAGCTTAAAGTCCACCTTGAATAAAAAAAATAGATTTTAAGACATGTAATTTAGATTTTTTACCATTCAAAGTGCATATATATAATTATATTCTAGAGGGGTGCCAGACAGAATAAATACCAAAAACAGAATTTAGAGGAGTCCAAAATACATGTCTCAGATTTTAATTATCGGGGCCAGTGGCCAAGTCGGTTCCGAACTCGCCAAACTTTTAAGCAGCCAAGGTCAGAATGTACTTAAAGCGACCAGCAAAACAGCCACCGCAGCGGATCAGGTTCATTTGAATTTGGTCACAGGCGAAGGTTTAGAGGCCGCTTTTCAAGGGGTAGAAAAGGCCTTTTTAATGGCCCCACCGGGTTATACCAACCAAGATCAACTGCTCGGCCCCGCTTTTGCTCAGGCCCAAAAACAGGGAGTCAAAAAAATTGTTTTGATGACAGCCATGGGCGCGGATGCCGATCCCGAAGCCCCGATGCGCAAAGCCGAAGTCTTACTCGAAAATTCGGGTCTGGATTACAATATTATCCGCCCCAATTGGTTTATGCAGAATTTTAATACCTTTTGGATTCAGGGCATTTTGAGCCAGCAAAAGATCTTTTTGCCAGTGGGCCAAGCCAAAGGCAGTTTTATCGACGCCCGCGACATTGCTGCCGTGGCCGCTGCCCTGCTGGTCAAAGACGATTTCAAAAACCAGGCCTTTAATCTCACCGGAGACGAAGCCCTCGATCACGACGAAGTCGCCCAGATTCTCTCAGCCGTCACGGGCAAAACCATTGGCTACGAAGAGATTTCTCCCGAAGCCATGCGTGAAGGGCTCTTGGGGGCCGGTTTGCCTGCCGATTACACTGAATTTCTGCTGATCATCCTGGGCTATTTTAAAGCCGGGTATGCCGCGCAAATCACGCCCGAAGTGGAAAAGATCACGGGACGCAAACCAATCACCTTTGCCCAATACGCCCAAGATTACAAACAGGCCTGGGCTTAAGACTCCGCTGCCATGAGCTGCAAACCCCTCACAGGCGCTGAATCAGATTTTGGTCGATTTTACCAGGTTCTGAGGAAGCGCTTGTTGAGTTCCTGTTTGCTGAACTTGAGCAGAATCGGGCGACCATGGGGACAGGTATAAGGATTGCGGGTTTTGGACCAATTCTGAACAATTTTTTGCATCTGTTCGAGGGTTAAAGGGTCGCCGGCCCGAATCGCGCTGTGGCAGGCAATGGTCTTGCAGAGGCGGTTAAACGACTCCAGATAGACTTTGGCCATGCCACTTTCTCGCAGTTCTTGCAAAACATCTTTAAAGGTTGCTTCGGTTTCGGCAAAACGGAGACAGTGAGGAATGGCGCGAATCGCCACGCTGCCAGACCCCTGCTCTTCCCATTCAAACCCAGCGCGTTCAAAGGCTTCGCGATTTTCTTCGAGCAGGCCGCGCTCAATTTCATCGATCTCAATCACGACCGAGAGCAACAGCGGCTGGCTGAGAATTTTGGCCTGTTCGAGCAATTCTTCGTAGAGGTAGCGCTCTTCGGCCACGTGTTGGTCGAGCAGCGCCAATCCATTGCCATAATGGGCCACGATATAGGTATAATCACAGGCCTGACCCAAGGCACTGACGGGCTCCAAGGGCGCACCGGCTTCAACCGGGGCAGGCGGGGGGGAGATTTTGAGATCGGGCAAGGCCAAAACCTCTGGCGGACGGCTGGGCAATTCTGGCAGCCAATCAGGGGCTGAGAGGCGCGCAACAGGGGCAACTTCAGAAGCAACTTCAGAAGCAACTTCAGAAGCAGGAGCATAAGTCGAGAGCGGTTCATTGACACGCGGTGAATTAGCTGTTGGCGCAGGCATCGCAAACGGCGGAATTTCATCGTCATCATCATCGTCTGCAAAAGCTTTTCCAGCAGAGGCTTTGACAGGATTCATAGCACTGGCTGCGCTGGACACAGTTGGCACATTTAACGCTGTGGGCTCACCCGCTCCAGATTCCACCCCAGAATCAACAACTGGCGGCCC
>JBIKWL010000147.1:0-12860 GCA_044356335.1 Candidatus Sericytochromatia bacterium | reverse complement strand
ACCCTTGGAGTAGATTCGCCCTCGTCTATGATTGGCAAAGGGGGGTTATTATGCCCTTCATGGGTGCTTTGCGCGCGACTGAGCCAGGAGGGTCAGCCGAGGGAGCGCGCACGACCGGAGCCCCCACACGACGTGGGGGCGGAGGCTCCCCCCGTGCCATTCATAGACCCGAGGGAGTAACCCTCTCCCTAACTCATCCCAAAATTCAAATTAAGCCTGCGCAGCCAACCACTGCTCCACTTTGTGCTCCAGCACGGCCAGTGGCACCGCGCCATTTTCAATCACGACCTGGTGAAAGTCTTTGATATCAAAGCGCTCTTTTAACGTCGCTTCGGCTTTTTGGCGCAGGGCCTTGATCTTGAGTTCGCCAATTTTGTAGGCCAGGGCCTGGCCCGGCATAATCAAATAGCGGTCGACTTCAGAGCGAATATCGAGTTCGGTATTGGCCACATGTTTTTTCATAAAGGCCACAGCCTCTTCGCGGCTCCATTTTTTGGAATGAAGCCCCGTGTCTACAGCCAAACGGCAGGCACGCCAGACCTCAAAACTCAGCGCCCCGTAGTGCTGGTAGCGATCGTGGTACATCTCCATTTCATAACCGAGATGCTCGGCATAGAGCCCCCAGCCTTCGAGGTAAGCCGTGACATGCAAGCGGCGGCGGAAATAAGGCAGATGGGCCAATTCCTGGGCCAGGGCCAATTGCAAATGGTGGCCGGGAATCGCTTCGTGCAGCGTCAACGCTGTGACTGCGTAACTGGGCCGGGAGGGCAGGTCGTAGGTGTTGATATAATAATAGCCGGGCCGAGAGCCATCTTCGGGCGCAGGCATGTAATAGGCCTGGGGAGCCGACTTGGCTTTGTAAGCTTCGACCTCTTTGAGTTCACAGGGGGCCTTGGGCATGCGGTTGAAAAGGGCTTTGGATTTTTCCAGTCCCTCCGCCATCACACTCTGGTATTTTTCCCAGAGCGCCTCTTTGGTTTCAAAATAGAAGTCGGGACTGGTGCGCAAATAGTGATTAAACTGCTCAACCGTACCGTCAAAACCCAATTGGTCTTTGAGTTTTGCTTTTTCAGCATGAATGCGGTGCACTTCGGAAAGGCCAATTTCGTGAATTTCGTGGGCACTGAGGCCGGGGGCTGTGTATTTGCGAATCAGGTATTCGTAATAAGCTTCTCCATTGGGCAAATCCCAAACGCCTGCGGTCTCACGGCAGTGAGGCAGGTACTGATCACGGGTAAAATCGTGGAGCTTCTGGTAAGCGGGAAAGACCGCCTCTTCCAGAACAGCTGTCAGTTCTTGGCCCAATTTTTCACGGGCAACAGCATCCAAGGCTCCCTCCCGGCGCAGGGGAATAAAAAAGACGCTGTCTTCGGTTTTTTCGGGCATTAAATTCTGCATTTGGGGCAGGGTTTGCTCAATCACAAAACGGGGCTGAACCCAGCCGGTTTCGATCCCCAGTTTGAGATTGTCAATCACGTCATCGACCTGTTTGGGAAAACCCCGCAAACGGGAAAAATAATCGGCGTAATGGGCTTCCGTCTGCAGGGGTTGAATTTCGATCAATTGGGGCAAAAACAGCTGGTAACCCGTCATTTGGTTGAGGGGCATCAGCTCTTCGCGGAAGGCGTGACCGTCGATCTCTTCGTTTAAAAGCAATTCAAACATCTCATAATTGAGTTGATCTTCGCCATTGAGCTGCTCTTTGGGCAGGGCCAAAAGTTCTTTTAAAAAACCCTGACGGATCTTGTGCTGGTCTTCGTGGGCGGCCTGACTCAGATCACTCAGACGATCATTAAAACGGTGATCGCCTTCAAAGGTTGCAAATTCAGGCGCGGTTTGCATGCGAAACTCGTGGTGGCGCTCGAAGAGATCGTGAAGCTGTTCAGCAAATGAAGATGAATTCATGGTGTGGGCTTTCCTGACGGGTTTGGTGATCAACAGATTTGAATACTGTATGATACCAGCCCCCAAGCCGATTGCGCTACGAAACGGTGCTGTAAACGGGGGCTATGAACCGAAGCGAATCCCAATCGGCTCAATCTCAGCGGTGGCATAACGTCCCACGTCTTTGGCATTGCTAAAGGTTGCTGATTCAAACCCCTGAGACTGCAATTCAGCGATCTGGGACTGCACCTCGGTCTGACCTTGTGTCCCACCTTTGCAGGGGATCACGATGATTTCCATCAGATCTTCAGATTTCATACGCCGCAGCCCGACGTATTCTTCGACTTTGTACTGCTTCATGCGTTCACCCAATTGCCGGGTAAAGGCATCCAACTCGGTTTGCAGTGAATCGGATTTTAAATTAAAGGTTTTTTGTAATAATATTCCACGTTCCATCGGTTTTCCCTTCCCCCAAACAGATCAAAAACCCCTGGAAACATTTTCCAGGGGTTGAAACAAATGAAGATTAGCCGGGTTTGCCAACGCCTTCTTCTTTTTTAACAATGCCCTTCCAGAGGGAGCTGATGCCGCTGGGATCTTTATCTACCGTAATCTTGGGATCGGTGCTTGAATAACTATCAAACAACTTCGCTCCCTCATCAGTAAAATACAGCGTTTGGGTTTTACCTGTTTTGTCTGTTACTTCGCGGGGCTCAGTCATATTGCCGGATTTAACGCTGTTTGCATCCACCGCATTGATTGCATTTGCTGCCCCCATAAAACCTTGGGCGTTGCTAAAATAACGTGACTATCTCCACCAGCCATAATGAAAACCTCTTTTTGATCTGTTTATATCTTTTTTATACCACAATCCCTTGATTTTTAAGCAAAAGAATTGTTGAGATATCTAACGCGCTTTTGCCTATCCAAACATTGCGGGCAAGCTTGAATTCAGGGACAATTGAAATTACTTTGAAATTATTTGGAGCCAATTTATGAAATTGCAGGGTTTGTCTCAACCCCCTCTGCAGGCTTCGGCCCTTGAGCAGACTGCTCAGGCAGAGGCTGAACTGGCAAAGGGCTTGCGTTGTCTGGCTTGGGCTCAAGAAGCGGGCTTTGACCCTCCCGAATTGCTGGTAGAGGCAGCTGCCTGTTTTCAGGCCAGTCTCAGATCCGCTTCTCAGCATATTCCTGCTCTTTTGGGGCTGGCTTATCTTCAGCTGCTGAGCGAAGACTATCCGGGGGCTCAAGATTGCCTGGAACGCATCAGCGAGATTCAACCCACCCACAGTGACTTAAAAAACTGGAAGCGTTTTCTCTTGGAGACCCCTCAGGATCACAGCTTAGAAGAAAACGAGAGCCCCAGTTCTGAGAGCAATATTGAATGGCTTTACGACGAAACCGAGCGTTACATTGATCAGGCTTTTCAGCGCTTTTCGCAGCGGGTGGTCTTAAAACCGACCCTGGAAAGTGCCGAATTGGCACAGTTGGAGGAGCAGGCCACCAGCCTGGAAGAAATCCGCGCCCATGTCCAAAACACGATCTTGGTGCTCGATTCAGATATGGATACCACGGCCCTTTGCCTGCGCATGGAGCCCCTCGATTTGCTTGTTCAGGGCTTGGATGAAGTCTTAAAAGCCAGCTTTGCCCTGTTGGATCTGCGCAACCAAATTGCCCTGCTCGAAAAAAATCTCAACGGGCTTTTGGATCGGGCTGGACGGATGCCCTCACCCGTTGAAAGGGCCGAAATTGAATTCAGGCTTGACGAAGCCCTGGACCGCAGCGACCGTTTGCAAAACCAATTGCATGAATGTGCCAAGCGCAATTGGCCCAGCGACTCCCTCAATCGGGGCCTCGAAAAAACCCAATTTTTGGTGGATATCTTACAAGAACTGCTCGACAGTCTGCGCTGAGGGCTTCAGCCGCAACAATTTTCCAGCCAGATGGAGCCATCTTCCCAATATTCTTTTTTCCAGATCGGCACTGTGGCTTTGAGGGTGTCGATGCAGAATTGCAAGGCTTCCAAACTGGCCTGGCGGTGGGCCGAAGAAATGGCAATGGCCACAGCCACCTCGCCGATTTGCAAACGTCCCACACGGTGAAGGATACCGACTTGGTAGAGCTCCCAATTGCTGCGGGCTTGAGACACAATTTGAGCCATTTCTTTGACTGCCATTTCGGGGTAACATTCATACTCGAGAAAAAGCACGCCTCTGCCTTTGTTGTGATTGCGCACAGTGCCCAGAAACAGCGAAGAAGCTCCGGCCTCTGGGCAAGCCACTGCCGCCAACAAAGGTGTGACTTCAATCGGGTCTGCGACAATTTGGATCAGATTGAGCGGGTTGGGTGAACCCTCCATTGTGTTTAGCCCCCACTGACCGGGGGAATCAGCGCGACTTCGTCCCCTGCGTGGAGTTGTGTGTTGAGATCGCGCACATAACTTTGATTCAGGGCGGTACGGCAATGGTTTAAATCATGTTCCAAAGCGGGAAAGAGGGCCAGAAAAACCTCAAGACAGGTAGCCAGGGTCGCCTCTTCGGATAACTCAAGGGTATGTAAAGCAGCCCCTGTTTTTTCGCGCAATTGTGCAAAGGTTTTTAATTGAATTTTCATAGGTTTCCTTTGTGGCGTTGCTTTCTTTTCGCGCCTTTAGTTGAGATCGACCACTATCACCGGAATGCCCGGTGTGTAGTGAACCACGTGGCTACAGGTGCTACCAAAGTGATTGACACTGCCATTCAGGCTCAGAGCACCTGCCCCACTGGTGGACATCAGAATCAGGTCACAGCCATGTTCACGGGCAAAATCTGGAATCACCAATTTGGGATTGCCATGAACAGAAAAGGTGTTGCAATCGACCCCGCGTGAATGCAATTCGCGCCGTACTTCACGCAGCAGTTCCTTGCTTTCATTTTCGGCCCCCGTGCTGATCTGCTGCTGAATTTCGGGAGGGAAAGTGTGGACATGCACCTGGGGCATGGTCAGCGGCAAGTTGTAGACATTTAAGACCGAAACTTTGGCTCCAAAGGCTTTCGCTTGTGTTACCACATGTTCCAGCATTTTATTGCTTTGGGTGGAACCATCTACTGGGTAGAGGAAATGACTGTACATATCTTGGGCCTCGCTTTTGATCCTGTTTTTCTCAATCTTACCTTATTGAACAGGGGCGAGCCATTCAATTTTTAAACAATCATAATTCAAGAAAAAAGATTCCCCCAATGAAACCCAGTCAAGAACTCGCTCCCCTCTCGCGGGAACATTTAAGCGCTCTGATTCTGGGCTTGTAGCAGGGCAATGCAAGTTAGAGAATCAGACTCACACTTTTGATCTGCACAAACACCTGCATTCCGACCTTCAATCCCAGCCGATCTCCCGAGAGACGGGTAATGCGTGACAGGAGCGAAACACCGTCTCCCAATAGCAGAGATACGTTCAGCTGCGCGGCTCCAAACGCCTGAATGGCTGTGATCGTTCCAATCAAGATGTTGTTGATGCTGGAGCCCTCTGGCCGAGCGGTGGCAAGACTGACATCCCTGGCCAAAACACAGGCCCGCACCGCTGAGCCAAGTGGGGCACACACCTGGCTCACCCAGAGATGTCCCCCCACAAAATCGAGGCGCGATAGCTGATAGCCCTGATCATGCAAAGCGAGGGTGGCTTCCAAAATCGAGGAGGCATCCTCCCGTTGCGAAAGGGGCAAATCCAAACGGGTGAGAACCGTCTGAATGGGGCCGTTGGCAATCGCTTTACCTTGCTCCAAGACGACAATCTGGTCAGCCAATTGCATGACCTCGTTCAATGAATGGCTGACATAAATCACGGGAATATCCAATGCGCGGTGCAATTGTTCCAAATAAGGCATGATTTCGGATTTGCTTTGCTCATCTAAGCCAGAAAGGGGCTCATCCATCAGCAATAAACGCGGGCTGCTGAGGAGTGCGCGCCCCATGGCCACGCGCTGCTTTTCGCCCCCAGATAAACCAAGCGGATTTTTTCGGTCCAGACAATGTTTTAGCCCCAACCACTGAACCACTTGCTCGAAGTGAATCTGCCTAGCAGCGGCAGGAATCCGCTTTAAACCGTATTCCAAATTTTGCCTGACAGACAAATGGGGAAACAGATTGGCTTCTTGAAAGACATAGCCCAGTGGGCGTTGGAATGTGGGCAGAAATGCCGTGTCGTCCTGCCAAATTTCGCCATTGACGTTTAAATACCCAGATGCGGTTTTTTCAAGGCCAGCCAAGCAGCGCAAAAGTGAAGTCTTGCCTGAGCCTGAATGGCCAAAAAGGGCTGTCACGCCGTGGGCAGGCAAAGCCAAGTCCACCTGCAATGCAAAAGTTGGATAAGTTAATTGAAAGCGGGCCTGAATCATGCTGTTTTCTGCCTATTCAAACCGTATATCAGCCACAAGAGACAAAAGGAAAACAAGAGCATGGCCGCAGACAAATGATGGGCTTTGCTGTATTCCATGGCTTCGACATAATCGTAGATTTGTACCGACAAAACGCGGGTTTGGTCGGGAATATTGCCGCCAATCATCAAAATGACGCCAAACTCACCCACTGTATGGGTAAAGCCCAGGATCGCTGCCGAGAGGATGCCCGGTCTGGCCATCGGCAATACGACACTGAAAAAGGTATCCAGCGGCGACGCTCTGAGCGTCGCTGCGGTTTCAAGCGAGCGTTGACTGATGGCTGAAAACGAATTTTGCAAGGGCTGAACCACAAAGGGCAATGAATAACAGACCGAAGCGAGCACCAGCCCAGGAAAGGTAAATGGCAATAAACCCCACCCCCATTGCTGTGTAAATTGGCCGAGTAATCCGTTCGGCCCCATGGCCATCAGCAGGTAAAATCCCAATACGGTGGGCGGCAAAACCAGAGGCAAGGCAACCACCGCGCCAACGATGCCCTTGAACCAAGATTGTCCGCGCGACAACCACCAGGCCAAGGGAATCCCCAGCAAGAGCAAAATAATAGTCACCAAGGATGCCAGCTTGAGTGTAAGCCAAATGGCAGACCAATCAGACGAGTCAAAGCCGAACATGTTGAGTTAAATTAACACCTTAAAGTTGAACTGGCGCTTATTTTGCTGGCAAGACAAAGCCATAGCGACCCATGATTTTTTCTGCATTTTTGCCCTGCATAAAGGTGGAAAAAGACTTTGCCAGTGGATTTTGGGCTGCACGGGCCGTCAAAATATAGCCCTGTTCCAGTTTTTGATGCAGCACTTCAGGTATAAGAACATAACTTCCCTGTTTGAGCAATGGCGGACTCAGTGCCAAAGACAGGGCAATAATCCCCACTTCTGCATTGCCACTTTGCACAAACTGGGCCGTCTGGGCCACATTTTCGCCATAGATCAGTTTGGTTTTAACTTTGTCCCAAACCCCCGCGGCTTTGAGGGCCTCTTCGGCCCGTTTACCATATGGGGCGTGTTTGGGGTTTGCTATCGCTATTTTGCGAATCCGGGGATCACTCAGACCTTTTATGCTCATTGTGCTGAGCTTGGGCTGTTTTGGACTCAAACGGGCGCGGGCGCTCCAAAGCACAATCCGGCCAAAAGCATAGGTCGAGACCTCTGAGCCCCCAAAACCCTGGGCTTTGAGTTCGCGGGGATAGGCAATATCTGCAGAAAAATACAGATCGTAGGGCGCTCCCTGCTGAATTTGCGTAAAGAATTTGCCAGAAGAACCATAGATAACCTGTACCTGGGCCGTGGGATGCTGCTTTTTAAACAGAGCCACGATTTCATTCATGGCAAAGCTCAGATCTGCTGCAGCGGCAATTGTGATTTTTTCGGTGGCCCAAACAGCCTTTGGCATTCCCAAACCAGCCAAACACAGCAAAGCTATAAATAGAGTCAAAAAACGGGGGCGATGGCTCTGGTTCTGTTTCATTGCGCCTCTTGTTTATTGTCGCATTCTAACCCTTAAAAAACGGGGGGTATTTGGGCTTGAACAAATACCCCGCAGTGGGAATCCTCTATGCTAACAAAAAATGCACGGCGAGGATTGAAGATCTGCAAATGCCTGAACGACTGGTGAGTGAGTTATTGTAAGTAGACCCCTGCATGAATAACCCCGAAGATTGACTCTGGGCTGAAATTTGGCGCAAGGCCCCATTTTTGTTAGACTGAGTGCAATCTTTCTTACACAGAAACGAGTTTGCCACCCACCATGTCTGAATCTCTGGAAACACGCCTGATTGACGCCAGCCTTTTGGAAGCGCTGGAGCACCGGGCCATGCAAGTGGGCAGTGAAGCTCTCAAATCGGCATCACGCAATCGCCATTTGCGGGCCCTGGTGGCAGGCTCAGAGCTGGGGCAATTGCGGCGAAGACTCGAACACCAACAGACTTATTCCGCCGCGCGGGGCCGACTCAATTGCCCCTCAGCCAAACAACCCGCTTTGCAAACGGGTCCTCTGCAGGTCTTTGTGCCTGGCCGCGTGCTCACACTTTATAGCCAATCGCCGCTGACAGGCTGTGCTGAATTGCTCAAAATCGAAGCGGGTACAACCTGTCTGGCCACGGCCACTGAGCACCCCTCGCTGCTTGCCATTTCTGTGCCCGACAATCCTGCGCTTAAAGGCTTTGCCTTTGCCAGGTATCTCAAGCAGCGCTTTGGTTTGGCGGGCATGATTGCACTTGAGGCTGAGAGCCCGCTGTTTACCCAATTGCCTTGCCCCGATGACCTGGGTGAAGATCGCATCAGCCATCCTGTGCTCAAACAGGTTTTGCTTCAACTGCTTAAAGAAACCCCTGCCGCTCCCGAAGAGTGGATGCGCGACAGGGGAGATGGCTCTGTGATTTTCCGTCTGTTTAAAACCCGTTACGCTGGGCCTGAAAGCCATTTTTTGCGTTTGCCCAAGCAGATTTCTTGGCAAAAATTTAGGCGGCAGCCCGCGCGTTTTCCTGCCTGGCCCCTGCTGTTGGAATCGGCCCTGCAGGTTGAATTGGGCCTGGATTTTAGCTTGCAAAAAAACCTGCCCACACCAGAAAAATTGCGCTATTTGCTGATAGGTCAATAAAGTCTATTTCTCACAAAAGTATCTTTGGCCCTCTTAAAACTGGTTTAAACGGGCTGTTCGGCAAGCAAACGGCGCAGTTTAAAGGGGGCCCCCCGCCAGGTTTTGACAAAGACCACAGACCCGGGTTTTAGTTCGGTTTTTTGCGCACTTAAAACCCCCTGCAGATAATCCCAGACATTCCAAGACAGGGTGTAGCGTTCAAACAGGGGCTCTTGTAAAAATTGCAGCAAAATTTGGCTTGAGCTCAAAAACAAGGCGTCATCCAAGGCCGTCAGAGGCACGTTTCCTGTCTGGGCAAAGGGGGTTAAAAGCGTTTTCGCCTCTTGGTAAAACGCTGGCAGGCGCTGGGTGCGCACCAGCATTTCGAGCAGGGCGTGGCAGGGCCCAACCCAATTTAAGGCGCCTGAACTGTCAGGGCAGGCACTGTATTCAGGTTCTCCCTGGATCATGCCCAAGGCCTTCTCTTCCAAGAAACGCCAGACCCAGTGCAAGTTGGGCCAAACTGGGTCGGGGGCCATAAACGCTTCGATCAAGGGCTTTAAGCTGAGCTGCCCGTGGGCGTGTAACAATAAAAGCGGCATGCGCAGACAGCCGGGATTAAAAAACAGCAATTCCGTTAGCCAGGCAAAACACCTGGCCCGCACCCAATCGGGCCGGGGCAAGCTGGCAGTGGCGATCACCATTTGTTGTACCTCGACAATCCCATCGGGGTCGCCTTCAAGTGCGGTAAAGCCGTGGCGAAAAGGCAAGGTTGCTGTTTCGATCCCATAGCGTTGAATATATTCAGGATCTGCCATCGGGGCATTGGGCAAGATGTCTGCATTAAAAAACTGAAAGGCATGGTACTGGCCTTTTTCAATCAGGGTGGCAATGCCCTCTGTAAAAGACGCATAGGTCTCTTCAGGCAGGCCGAGGATCAGATCGGTATACGTTTGCACCCCTTCTGCCATCAGGCGTTTTTGCAAGGTCTCAAAGGCTGTCAATGAGATATTCTGACGGCCCGAGGCCTTGAGCGTGGGGGGATGTAAGCTCTGAAGCGCCAAGGTCAGATTTTTGTCTAAACCGACCTGAATCAGGTGTTTTTGGATTTCAAAACTGCGCTCTGGCAGGTTTTTGGCATTTTGCACCATCAAAGACCCTGGCTGGCCCTTTTTCCGTTTGAGTTGAGCTGCGTATTCAGCCAATTCCAAGTCGCGGGGCAAAATGCCAAAATTGGCGTCGGCACAAAAAATATGGCTGATTTTTTGGGCGGCAAACCAATCCAACTCAGCCAAAAGCCGGGGGGTATCAAAGCGGTTGACCCGTGTGGCAATGGCTGAGCCCCAATCACAAAAAACACAGCTAAACGGACAGCCCCGGTTGGTTTCCCAGGTGCTGGCCCAACTTTGGTTGGGATAAGCGGCCATCAGTGGCTCAAACAGGCCATTCAAAAAAGGAGAGGGGAAAACGGCCAGATCGCGGCGTTTGGGAGCCGGTGGGGTGTGTTTGAATGTGCCCGCTTCAAGCCAGCTCAATCCGGGAATGGCTTGCCAATGTCGCTCTGGGAATTGCTCTAAAAGAGCCAAAAACAAATCTTCGCCCTCTCCGTGGCAGGCCAGATCGACATAGGGGTGCTGCCGCAACCAGGCTTCGGCACGATCTGGCACCTGGGGCCCACCAAATACAGTCAAAACCTGGGGTGCTACTGCTTTGAGCTGCTTGGCCAGCTCCAGCGAACGCCTTTCATTCCAAACGTAGGTACTCACTCCCAGCAGATCCACTTGCCTGAGCGCAGCCACTTCCTGGGCCAGCGGATGGGGAAAGACCCGTGGCAAGAGAAAGTGATAGCGGTCGGGATCTGCCGCCCGCAGCAATGAAGCCTGTAAGAGGCCGACAGAATAAGGCAGATAAACAGGTGACCCTGTGCTGTATTGCACCAAACCCACAGTAATAGACATAAGCCCATTATAATCGCAGCGGGTTGTCTTCGCGACCCCTGACACAGCCAGATGGGGAGCGGTTGTGTTAAGGTAAAAAATCGTGATATGAAAAAGCCTATTCGCCCAAGACTAAAACCAGCTGCTCATCGATTGCCACCGCTGTATTGGCCCAGCGCTTTTTTGGCTGTCGGTCTGATGGGTTTGAGCTTGCTCAATCAAGTGGCTGTGTTGCATCCGGGCTTGGATCTCTTGGGGCAGTTTAAAGTTCAGTTTTATTTGGCTCTGCTGCTGCCTTTGCTGCTGATGGCCCTGATGCGGCGATGGCGCTTTGTGCTCGGATTGGTGTTTTGTCTGGGTTTAAATGCCGCCGAAATTCTGCCTTGGTATTTGCCTGTCAGCGAAAGCAAGGCCCAGGCCTCTTTTTTGCTCGGCAGAGAAGTTAAAGTCTTTCAGGCCAATGTCTTGAATACCAATTCAAATGTCACAGCATTGGCCAAGCAAATTGTCCAAGAACAGCCAGATATTGTGATCCTGCTCGAATTCCACCCCCAGCATCTGACCATGATGAACGGCTTGGGGCGGGCCTATCCCTACCGTTTTACCCCGCCCAATAAACAGTATTTTGGCCTTGGCATTTGGAGCCGCTATCCGATGAATAAAACCCTGCTGCGCTTTTTGGGCCAGTCGGAATTGCCGACGCTTGAAACCCGTCTGGAGGTGGATACCCAAGAATTGCACCTTTTGGTCACCCATCTCGACTCCCCCGTTCGGGTCCCCGCTATCCGCCGCAACCGCCAATTAAACGCCCTGGGCAAACACCTACAGGATATTCGCCCCCCTGTCTTGGTGGTGGGCGATTTAAACGTCTCAATGTGGTCCCCTTATTACAAAAAATTTGAAAAACTCAGCGGATTGCGCAATGGTCGCAAAGGCTTTGGTATTTTGCCCACTTGGCCGAGTTTTTTTCACCCACTGGTTCAAATTCCGATCGATCATTGCCTGATCAGCCCCGATTTGAGCCTGTCTGAGATCCACACGGGGGCGAATGTGGGCTCAGATCATCTGCCTTTGATCTTCAACTTACATCTTTCCCGCCCTCCCGACTCAGATTTGCACGCGCTATAATCTGGATAGTTTTGTCTGGATTTGGCATAATAGAATACAACAGTCAAAAACAGAGGTTTCAAAGGCCCCATGAATCAAACCCCCACAGAAACCAGCGGCGTCATTGTCACCGACCCGAGTAAAATGCCTCCTTTGGTGCAGGTCAGCCCCAAAGCGTTGAAAGAAATTCAGCGCTTTCTTGCTCAGCAAGACAATCCCAACCTGGGTATTCGCCTGGCGATCAAAGGTGGCGGTTGTTCAGGCCTGTCTTACCACATGGATTACGATGAACCCAAAGAGCGTGACCATGTGCTCAAACAGGACGGGATCAGTGTCTTGATCGATCGCAAAAGTGCGATCTACCTCAAAGGCATGACCCTCGACTTTAACGACGGTCTGAATGGCCGGGGCTTTAAATTTATCAACCCCAATGCCAGCAATACCTGTGGTTGTGGAGAATCGTTCTCTGTCTGAACTCAGGCCCCAATTGCTGATGCTCCCGGGCCCCACACCCCTGCCCCAGGCTGTGTTACAGGCCCTTTCTGGACCCATGATCAACCACCGGGGCCCAGCTTTCGCTGAACTTTTTGCCGAAATCGAAAAGGGCCTGAGTTGGGCTTTTCAGACCGAGCACCGGGTCTTGATGCTGACCGGCTCCGGCACCACTGGCATGGAAGCTTCCCTGCTCAATCTCTTCTCTCCCGGCGACAAAATCTTGGCCGTTTCCAATGGCTCGTTTGGCGAACGCTGGGGAGACATGGCGGCACTTTATGGCCTCGAAGTCGAGCGTTTGGCCTATGAGTGGGGCAAAACCATTCAGACCCAAGATCTGCGTACCCGGCTTCAGGCCGACAAAACCCAAGCGATCAAAGCGGTCTTGTTCATCCACAACGAGACTTCAACCGGGGTCTTAAACCCGCTGC